>NZ_JBNNMG010000087.1:0-18621 GCF_050272555.1 Lysinibacillus sp. NPDC047702
CGAAGCGTCAGCGGCAAAGCGAGTAGCCTGGAACGGAAATCACCTTCATTTTAACTAAATATTCACAAAAAGTCCCTTGACTATTTAATTTTTCAACACTATGAACCTTACTTTGTATATAAACAAAGTAAGGTTACACTTGCTTATTAGATTGAAAATCGCTTTACGGCAATTTGTAGAACTTTTGATACTTTCCGTAACTCTTTTATATAACTATGGAATTGCTGCTGGGCAGTTAATTGATCTGTTGTTAGTGTAGCTACATGCTTGGTCGAAGCAGCATTTGTATCAGAAAACGTTGTTAACATCACAGCATCCTCACTAACCTTTTTCGTATGATTAGCAATCTCTTGAACAGTAGCAGATACTTCCATAATGTATGGCTTAATGGTATGTACTTTTTCTAAGATTTGATCAAAGCTTATAGCAGTTTTCCCTGTTACATGAACACCCTTCTCTGTTGCAGCTAATACACCCTCCATCATTTGCACGGCGTAGCTTGAATCTAGATGGATATTTTGAACAATGGACGTAATGGTTTGTGTTGATTGAACCGTCTGCTCTGCAAGTTTACGAACTTCATTTGCCACTACTGCAAATCCTTTGCCATGCTCTCCTGCTCGTGCGGCTTCAATCGATGCATTTAAAGCTAGAAGATTTGTTTGTGCAGTAATTTTTTCAATCACTTCAACCATTTGGTCGATTGTAGATGCTCTTTCAACTAAATTAAAAATGGCTGTATTTGATTTTTCAACCGCCTGCTTTATGTTCTGTATTTGTGTTAAATTTGCTTGTACAATTTCTGTGCCGCTTTCTGCATCACGGGCAGTTTTATGAGCGAAATTTTCTACAACCTGTACTTTTTCTAAAATAATTTGTACACCATTCAGTACTTCCTCAAGAGATGCTGTATTGGAAGCCAATTTTGTAGTTGAGGCAGCTGTTGAATCTGAAATAGACTGCACATCCTTCGCAATCTTATGCGTTGTGGTAGATGACCGCTCCGAAGATGTTTGCAATTTCCCAGTCATTTCTTCTACCTCATGTGCACTATTTGTTACGGTATGCAGCAGCGTTTTCACCTCATTTACCATTTGGTTGTAGGATAACACTACCTCACCTAGTTCATCATGAGCGACATAGCTGGCATTTGCTGTGAAATCGCCTTGCTCCGCTCGCTTTAATAAAGATTTCAATTGACGAGTTGGTACATTTACAGCCTTTGTGGCTATAAATCCAATAAAAATAACTAACAATACAACAAATAAACATACCCCACCAAGTAACCAATATCCAAATTGTACATCCTTTTGGTAGGTCAATTGCTGTTCCTTAGCACGTTGCACCAAATAGCTTTGAGTTTCTTCTAATAAGGTATGGCTTTGCTGGCTCACAGATAAAAAGGACAATGTATAAAACTGCTGTTGTTCCTTTAGGTTTAATTGCTTATAGCTTTCAATCAATTCCATCTGCTGTACAAGTAAGGTCTTGTATTTCTTCATTTGATGATCCATCTTTTTATCGACTTCTAGACTCACTAAATGATCTAAAGGCTGCTCCATGCTTTTGAGTATGGTAGTCATTTCTTGATAAGATTCTGCTGCATCCACTAAATAATCTAACTGTCGTTGTGATTCCTCTAGTTCGTTTAACCATCCAATTGGTACTAATCCTTGTGTATAGCTCTCACTGGCATTCCAGGACATTTTTCTTAGATAATCCACACTAAAAATGCCTAGCAGTACATTTGAGAGCACACAAACTATCATTAGTACAAGTAGCTTGTCCTTCACCATTATGTAACGAAAAAATTGCATGATCCTTGGCTCCTTCTCCAGCTCTTACCAATAATCATAGTATCCAGATATAAAGCTAGTGTTATGTTTTTGTAAATATTGTTCGAAGAGTTATGAAGCATCTATAATTTGTAAATAAAATATTAAATTAATTTAATTTAATACATCCTTGATTTCATATTCCTCAAGTTCATATGTTGCAACCTTCCATCCCTTCCTATCGTTTGGTATTAATAGTAGCATTTAGGGAAATAGGAGGTGTTTGAGTGTTACAGTTCAATAAACTAGATAGAAGTTTAGTCATTTGCTTGCTGTTACTTGGTCTGATTAGTTGTCTCTTCGTACACTCTAGCAGTTCGGTATTTGAACAATATTCAAGCTCTTTTATCATCAAGCAGTTTCTATATTATCTTATCGGATTTGTAACGATGTATGGGGTAGCTACACTTGATATAGAACAACTAAAAAAGATTGGCTGGCCATTTTATATAGTCATGGTGTTATTAACATTCGGATTATTTATTGCACCTGAAAGTATAGCTAGAACGGTCAATGAGGCAAAACGCTGGTATCAAATTCCATTATTAGGTTCATTCCAGCCATCAGAGTTTTTAAAGTTTGCTTTTTTAATTGTGGTCAGCAAAGTTATTGTTGCACATCAGGAAAAATATAAGCACCCCTCCTTTTTAACAGATATGCGGCTCCTATTTACAATTGCTGTTATTACGATTCCACCAACACTTGCTGTTTACAAGGAACCTGACACAGGTATGACAATGCTTTATATGGCAATGATCGTACCGATGCTTTTCTTTTCAGGTATTCAGAAAAAGTTGCTGATAATCTTTGCTGCTATACCAGTATCGATTATTAGCATTGTGGTTATTCTTTATGTAAAATTTAATGATTTTTTTACAGAAAGAGTCCTAAGTAAATTATCTGGACATCAAATTTCACGAATTTATGGCTGGTTGCAACCTTATGAATATCCAGATTCATCTTTTCAAACTAGGCAGGGCTTTTTAGCAATTGGCTCAGGTGGGTTTACAGGAAAGGGGTACTTGCATAACAATGTCTATGTTGTGGAAAAACATACAGATTTCATTTTTGCAAATATCGCTGAGGAGGTAGGTTTCCTTGGAGCCGCATTCGTCATCATACTTTTATTTTTTGTGATTTATCGTATTGTCCTCGTTACAGTAGAGGCTAAGGATCCTTTTATGACGCTGATGGGAGCGGGCATTGCTAGTTTATTGGCCTTCCAAATTACTCAAAACATTGGTATGACAATCGGGCTTTTACCCGTAACAGGTATGACATTGCCGTTTTTAAGCTATGGAGGTAGTTCCCTTCTATCAAATTTCATGCTAATGGGGATTGTGATGATTATCTATAAATCTTATAGCGGTTACATGTTCAAAGCCGAGGAGTAGGTGATAACCTTATGAACACTACTTTAAAAAAGAGAATTATACTATTACTAGTTTTGACAGGAGTCTTTTTGATCATACTAATCATTCGTCTTGCCTTTCTGATGCTGTAAAAAATCAATAAGCTGTCTTGAAAGTCATTGTTATTGGCTTAAAAGACAGCTTTTCTATTAAATTTTATGAATACTTTCTATGACAACTTCAATTATTTTCGTTAGATCTTCTTGAGCAATATTCAGTGGTGGGGATAACGTTAAAACGTTATTAAAGCCAGCAACAGTGGCTCCATTTTTACCAATAATAACACCCTGCTCTTTACATGCTGCGATCACTGCATTTACTTTCTCCACCGATAGTGGTTCCTTAGATGCTTTATCTGCAACTAATTCGATTCCAATTAGTAAACCTTTCCCTCGAATATCCCCAACGTTTGGGTGATGATTTAATGCCTGTTGCAGTGCTTGGAGGGTTGTAGCCCCGACCTCACTAGATCTCTCAAACAACATTTCCCGCTGAAGAATTTCAATATTCTTTAATGCTACGGCGCAGGCTACAGGAGAACCGCCAAATGTATTGACATGACGGAAATAATCATATGCATCAGAGCCAGTAAATGCCTCATAAATTTCTCGTTTTACAGCTGTCGCTGATAAGGGCAAATAAGCACTTGTAATCCCTTTTGCCATTGTAATAATATCTGGTTTTACATCATAATTCATAAATCCAAACGGCATACCTGTTCGGCCAAAACCACAGATTACCTCATCTACAATCATTAAAGCTCCATGCTTTTTACAAACTTCTTCAATACCCTTTAAATAATTTTCTGGTGGCATGATAACCCCGCCCCCTGTAATGATTGGCTCTAAAATCATAGCAGCAATTGTATCACTAAACTCCCATGTCATCGTTTTATCAACAGCCCTAACGCTTGCTAAATCAACTGAGGCAATCGTATCGCATTCATACTCGCGATATTGATCTGGAGGGGCTACATGTACAAATCCAGGAGATAATGGCTCATATTTAAATTTTCGCTCTGCTTGCCCAGTAGCAGCTAATGCGCCAAAGGAATTGCCATGATAGGCACGATAGCGAGAAATAATTTTATAACGAGAGCTTTGGCCTTGTTGCTGATGATACTGGCGTGCAATTTTAAAAGCAGTTTCATTTGCCTCTGAGCCACTGTTTGAGAAGAAGATGACATAATCTCCGCCCAGTAACTCATTAATCTTTTCAGCTAGCTCCACTGCTGGTAAATGCCCTTGAGATAAAGGTGCATACGGATTTTTCACCATTTGCTCATATGCAGCATCTGCTAATTCCTTTCGACCGTAACCAACATTTACACACCAAAGCCCTGCCATCGCATCAATATATACAACTCCATCTGTATCCGTAATCCTTGCACCTTCAGATTTTTCCACTACGTAGGTAGCCTTCGGATTATAGGGTTTCATTGAATGCCAAACATATTGCTCATCTTTTTTTAAAACATCACTTTTAAGATTTACCTCAGCCATATTAACACACCCCTTATATGATTGTGACTTGCTTAACTCTTCACATCGTTATTACTAGGAAATGCAAAGGAACTTGCTGTATCCTCTGTTTCGTCTGGCCAACGTTCAGATATTGTTTTTGACTTCGTAAAGAAGCGCGCTTGGTCAGGTCCAAACATATGCCCTTCACCAAACTTAGAGCGCTTCCATCCACCAAAATTGTGGTAACCTACTGGAATTGGAATTGGCACATTGACCCCTACCATCCCTACTTCAATTTCTTCTTGGAATTTACGAGCTGCTGCACCACTATTCGTAAACATTGTGACTCCATTCCCTAATTCATGGTTATTAATTACATCAATCGCTTCTTGTAACGTTTGAACACCTACTACAATACGCGCAGGGCCAAAAACCTCTTCCTTAAAGATTGTCATATCTGGTGTTACATTATTTAGCAAAGTCGGACCAAGATAAAAGCCTTTAGACATTTCGCATATTTTTGGATTTCGACCATCTATCACTAGATTAGCACCTTCAGCAACGGCACCATCAATATAGCGAATAATGACATCTTTTGATTGCTGTGTAATTACTGGACCAAAATCCACCTCATGATCTGTATAAGGCCCTATTTTCAATTTTGTAATTTTTTCTTTTAATATATCTGTAAAACGTTGCTCTGTATCTTTTCCTACAACAAGTGCGCCTGAAATAGCCATACAACGCTGAGAAGCTGCTCCATAGGCTGCCCCTAAAAATGCATTCGCCGTTTGTTCTAGGTTGGCATCTGGCATAACAATCATAAAGTTCTTCCCGCCACCAAATGCTGCAACACGTTTATTATGCTTAGTACCTGTTTGGTAAATATATTCAGCAACTGGTGTTGAACCAACAAATGAAATTGCTTGTATCTCCTTATTTACAAGAAGTTCATTTACCGCATCCTTATCGCCATTTACAACTGTCCAAATCCCATCTGGAAGCCCTGCCTCTTTCCATAGCTTGCTTATAAACAATGCTGAAATCGGCACGCGCTCCGATGGTTTTAAAATTACCGTATTCCCTACTGCAACTGCCATACTCGTAATGGCAAGCGGAACCATAACAGGGAAATTAAACGGAGCAATTGTTGCAACAACCCCAAGTGGGCTTTTTGCGGAAAATGCATTAATATTACCTCCTACATTGACAGAGTACTCCCCCTTAAGCATTTGCGGAGCACTAATCGCCATATCCACAGACTCAATACCACGTACAATTTCTCCCTTTGCATCCTCTCTTGTTTTTCCACTTTCCTCGCAGATCAAGGCAATCAATTTATCCTGTTTTTCAATCAATAATTGACGGAAGCGATGTAAAACCTCTACTCGTTTACCAATCGCTGTTTTTTTCCATTCAGGGAACGCTGCCTTAGCCAGCTGAATTGCTTGCTTAACCTCTTCTTTAGACGCTAAAGGAACATGTGCAATGATTTCTCCTGTCGATGGATTATAAACTTCTGAAAATCGTCCACTTGTGCCAGCTACTTCTACCCCGTCGATAAAGTGTGTTAGCGCTTTCATTTTTTGCTTAACTGTCATCTTTTCACCACTCCTTATTATTGTTGTTCAAAATCTAACTCTTCCTCTTGGAAAATTGCCTCATGTTTTGGATTAGAGACCTTTTTCCTTTGAGTGACCATATAGAAAATCATGACGATCGCCACTATAATACATGTAAATAATATTTGCGAACGCATGGAGTCAATAAAGAACATAGAGACAAGCAATGCGGCTGTAGCCAAAATAGTGAAATACGTTAAATACGGAAATAACCACATTTTCACTTTTAATAGTTCTGGATTTTCCTGTTCAATTTTTCTTCGCATTCTTAATTGTGAAAAGGCAATTATTAAATAAAGAATTAATGTGATTGCACTACATGAGCTAAGTAAAAACATAAAGACTTTGTCTGGAGAAACATAGTTCATAATAACTGCAATATAGGAGAAGAACGTCGCTGCTAGGATGGCATTCACAGGTGCACCTTTTTTATTTAATTTCAAAAAGGCTTTTGGGGCCTCCCCCTTCTCTGCCAAAGAAAATACCATTCTTGATGTTGCGTAAAGTGCGGAATTCAAGCATGATAACACGGCCGTTAAGACCACAAAGTTCATAATTTGTGCAGCAGCAGGAATACCGATATAATCCAATACTGCAACATATGGGCTTGTTAAAATATCTGAGGAATGCCATGGCAATAATGTAACTACCACTGTAATTGATCCAACATAGAAGATTAAAATTCGCCATGTGATAGAATTTGTAGCCTTCGTTACTGCTGCTAACGGTTCATCAGATTCCCCTGCCGCAATCGCAACAATTTCTGTCCCCATAAAGGAAAAGATCACAATAACAACACCCATTAAAACTGCACCAAAACCATTTGGTAAAAAGCCACCCTGCCCAATCAAATTTGCTGTTCCAATAGCAACAAAATTTGGTGCAATGCCAAATATAATAAATGCACCAAGCCCTAAGAAAACTACAATACTTACAACCTTAATAAGAGAGAACCAATATTCAAATTCGCCAAAAGCTTTTACAGAAAGTACATTTGTTAAAGTTAGCGCTACTGTCAGCAAAAGACTAAGCAGCCATAAAGGAATACCATCATACCAGTATTGAATAATTGCGGCCGCCGCCGTTGCTTCTAAGGCAATGGCTATGACCCAGAAAAACCAATATAACCAACCAATCATAAAACCAGCCCAAGGTCCAATTGATTCATGTGCATAATGCGCAAAAGACCCACTTGTTGGATTGACCGCTGCCATTTCCCCAAGCATTCGCATGACAAGAATGACGATGATACCAGCAAAAATGTAAGATAGTATAGCACCAGGGCCGGCTAAGTTAATGACCGAGCCACTTCCCATGAATAGGCCTGCACCAATAACTCCTGCAATCGCAATCATTGTCATATGCCTTTTCTTTAACCCTCTCTGTAAATGCGTTTGTTGCTCCATATCTATCACCTCTTTTTTAGATTGGACTATCGCTTAACAAAATCTTACACGTTCCAAACATTGGAAGTAATAGACAAACTGTAAAATTCTATACTTTTGTTTTAAACATAATGTAAAATAGACTAAATATTCTTGAAATATATTTTTTACGTTTAATTAAGCGAAAATATAACGCTAGTAAGAAAAAAGAAAGGAGAATATTGATGAACCAATTTAAATTAAAGGTGAAGGATATATTAGATAATAAGTATTTTAAGAGTGCAGAGATAGTGGCTGGAGAGGACGGATTATCAAGGATTGTCAAATGGGCACATGTCATTGAAATTGTCCAAATAGATAATTTCTTGGCTGGTGATGAATTGGTCTTGACAACTGGCATAAGCCTGCAACATTGCATAGAGGATTTTATCTTTTTTGTAGAGTCATTGATTCACAAAAATTGTGCTGCATTATGTATTGAGTACGGTGATTATCTACAAACCATTCCAGAAGTGATTGTGTCACTTGCCAACCGTCATAGCTTCCCTATTATTGTTTTTCACGAAACTGTTCCCTTCGTTCGCATTACTCAGGATTTACATAGTCAAATATTAAATCAACAATATTTAATGATTTCCACGTTGGAATCCTACTCTCAAACATTAAATAAAAATGCCCTACTAGGACAAACGACAGATGATATTTTACAAAATATGTATAATGAATTAAAAACTCAAATTGTATTTTCTATTAAAAGCCGAGAGCCTATTTTTTTCCCAAATGCAATGCCTAAAAAGCGTAAGCAATTGCTAGAAATGAAGGAAATAGCCCCCGAATTTAAGCATGAGCCTATCTTTATTTTTGATCAGCATTATGCTGATTTGACTCTTTATAGAGCGGATGGTCAATTTTCAGAATTCGAACTACTCATTTTAGATCGTACAGCTACAGCATTAGCACAGCTATTAATGCGAGAGTTTTATATAGAGGAGAAACAGAATATGGAGGATGCCACTATTTTGGTAGATTGGATAGATCAAAAACTATCGAAAGAGGAAATTTACAAATTTATTGTCACTCACCATTCTAACTATAAAATTTCTAGTGGAGCTGTCTTTATTTTAGCATCCCCACGTACTGTTCCTAAAGTGCAAGAAGATATTGTCTATAGTAAGTTATATTACCGAAATCTCTTTGAACAATATGGATTTATTCCCTTTTTATTCGAAAGAAAGAGCGATATTGTCTTTATTCTCCTTCATATCAAAGATAGTAAATCGAGTCGGGAATTATTGAATTCGTTATGCTCCTCACTTCAGCGGGCAGAGTTTTACAAAAAACAAATAGCTCAAGGTTATCAAGTAGCTATTGGAAAAGTAGTTTCAGATGTTGTAGAAATTCCTAAAAGCTATCAAACCGCTCTTGAGACGTTATATATTTGCAGCAAGGTGCAAACAACTTCTTATTTTTATGATGATTTACATTTATATCACCTTATCTACAAGCTCCAGATGCAGGTTAATTTACAGGAAGTCATTCAAGATTATTTACAGCCTGTAATTGAATACGATCAAAAATATAATAGTAAGTTACTAGAAACATTGCAGGTCTATTTACAAACGAATGGCTCCAAGCAGCAGACAGCCAATCAATTGTTTATTGTACGGCAAACACTCTACCACCGCTTAAAAAAGCTTGAAAGTCTGTTAGGAGAAAATTTTATGAAGGGACATAATCGCATTACGCTTGAATTTATGCTCCTTGCAAATTCTTTGATTGAGGATAAAAATTAAATCCCTTAGTTTTGGAGTACGGTTGGATTGGTTCTCTGGTGTTTCGCTCGGGTCTCCCGCCGTTTCGCTCGGGTCTCCCGCCGTTTTGCTCGGGTCTCCCGCCGTTTTGCTCGGGTCTCCCGCCGTTTTGCTCGGGTCTCCCGCCGTTTTGCTCGGGTCTCCCGCCGTTTTGCTCGGGTCTAGCAAGCTCAAGTCGCTCTGCTTCTTGAGCTTGCTACCAAATCATTAATTTTTAATAGTTACGCCACTATATAACCCAGGTCTGCGATCATCATAAACTGGAATTCTTCCTCTGACTTCATCAACAATAGAAAAGTCTACGTCAATAACAGCCACTTCTTCATCATCAGCACCAACCCAAAGAATTTCTCCCCACGGCTGAATAATCATAGACTGGCCATTGAAGTTTTCTACCTTTTTCGATATACGATTTACTGCAATAACGAAGCATTGATTTTCGATGGCACGTGCTTGCAGCAAAGTTTTCCAATGGTCGATTCGAGGTGTTGGCCATTGAGCTGGTACAAATAAAACCTTTGCTCCCTCTAACGCATGGGCGCGAAGCCATTCAGGGAAGCGGATATCATAGCAAATTACCCCTGCTGCCTCAATATCTCCAAGCGTAAAGCGATTCATTTCATCGCCCGCCTCTAAATACAAATGCTCGTCCATTAAGCGGAAAAGATGGGCCTTGCTATATTCACCTACTAGCTCACCATTTTTATCAAATGTATACATCGTATTGTAAAATTTATCGCCCTTTTTCGTAGCAACAGAGCCGCCCACAATATGTACACTAAGTTCCTTTGCCAAATTTGCTAAAAAAGCTTTCGTTCGCTCTCCATCTACATCTGCAAGCTCTGGTAAACGTTCAAGTGCATAGCCTGTATTCCACATTTCCGGTAGTACAATAATTTCTGCACCTTGTTTTGCAGTTTCTCGAATCTTCTCCTCAGCTCGAGCAAAATTTTCATTAACTTTGCCAAAGCCTACATTCAATTGGATGCAGCCAATTCTCATTACTATTCCTCCTCTAGACCATAAGTAATAGCTTTCAATTACAAGTATAATTAAGTTTTCCCATATTCAAAGATGTGTATTTTAGTGCGCTTTCGCTTTTACACATTCCATTATACAACATTTAAATCTAGACTAATGTATAATTATCCAGTTGTTTGGTCATTCAAAGTTAACGCTTTATCTATTATAATCATAAAATAAAGACCTCTCCATACAGAATAGTCTATTTATACAAATAACTACAGTTAGATATTACTCAACTAATTCCACTGTAAGTGTAGTAACTTCAATAGGTGCTGAATCTCGCATTGTACCATCGTAACCGACTTTTACCTTATCCCCGACTAGAAATATTTCATTGGGATTCATCGCAAGGTTTACATAAATTATTCCTGAAATTGGACTATCTTCAGTTTTATTCACATAAACTACAGCTCTGTGTCCATTTATCTCCTGGATCACTCCTATAAAAGTGGCTTTTATTTTACTATTGGAGCTATATATAAATATTAAACCGCAGCATAGAAGAAGTATAACTATCAAACCAAATTTCATTTTCAAAATATAATCCCCCTGTAAATCTACTTCACACACCAAAACCTGATTCTTTAGATTAATATTATCTTGTATTAACATTTATTGGTATATAAATTCTGTTTACACTGCTGCTAATTCTCTAAATTTGGTCTACTTGTAGATAATGTTTGTCTTTCTCATTTATCTTGTAAATTATAAGGCAATCAGTCTTAAGGCTGAGAAATAGCACCGCCTAAAGCTTGTTGCCAATAAAAATATATAGCATTACAATTAAACCATTAAAGGGAAATTTATGATTCTCAACATTAGAATTTAGATTAACCTCCTGTTACTCAACAATTAAGCATAGAAAGAAGAGGTTTATTATGAAAATGAAAATATGGTGGGCTATAAATTTTGTGTGGCTATTTATCTTTGCTGCTGGGGCCATATTTATTGGAGTAAGAAAAGTTGATTTTGCAGGGGTAGTTCAAACCTCTGAAATTAAAATGGTATCATTCATTATTTTAGGTGTAGCATTTCTAATTGTTGTACTATTTCAACTAATACTACTTATTTATTTTTATTTTGTTAGAAAAAGTACAGTCAATAATTCTACAAGAAAACTATCTTGAATCAAAACTTTTTCTAAGTCACTTATATAAGTGACTTTTTTAATGAGGAGGTACATGTAAAGTTAAAATACACAAATTGATCTTATAAAACAGAAAAAGGACTAAGGCGGTAATTACTCATCATTTTGATTCCTCGATTGCTCCTCTCTATTAAAAACAGCATTGAAATAGCTATAATTGAATTAATCTATTGTGATGTGTCACTTAAAGTTTTTTTTAGAGCATTCCAAAACCTTTGCAAATAAAGTGTCTAGACAATTAGTAAAAAAAATAATAGCTTTCAAACCACAAGTACAATAAAGTTTTGATGCTTCCAATAGTGTGTATTGTAGCCATTCTTGTCCATTGACTTTCCAATGGGCTACACCTAAAACCAAAGAAATCTGTATTTATCCGAGTGCTTGGTCGCCTGAAGTCGCCTATTTATGAATCAACAATTAAGACCACCCATCACAGAGTGGTCTCTTATAAATCATTTAATTAACTCCGTTAGTTCAATAACATCCACAGAATTATAGCATGGTAAGACCTAACGTATCACAATAATGACTGCAATAGAAAGAGTAGAAATGGGAGACTACAAATTATAGTTTACAGACTCTATAAGATAGAACAACTTGTTTTTTAGACAAGTCACTCTTTAAATTATTTATTAATCTATCTTTTTGTTTGTTAAATTAGTTCTCCACTCATTCGTTGGTGTAAGATAACTAATTATCCTCTCATCGATTAAATCCCTAGTTTATTTTCATATGTTTTTCTATAAGGTTTAGGAAGTTCTTCTTTTAGCCAACTTTCCTTTGTTCCTTTCCATATTTCAAAAAGGGTAACCTCATTTGGATTATCTATATCATCTGAAAGAACGGCACTTACAAAAGCTGGTTCATGTTCCATCGCTCTCATAATAGCAGATAATAGTTCTTTGAATTCTTCCTTTTTTTCCACTTTTAATTCTAAATCTTATATAGAGAATTACGTTTTCTTTATTATTACTCATCAATATCCTCCAACTTAATAATTTTAGATTTATCATCTAAAAAATCATATCATGTTGTAGGCATTGTAACCATGATATTGAACATGTTTTTCATTTAATGTAATGTTGATCTATTTAGTTATTCTACACGGTTATCCATCCATGAAGCGCAAAAAATCGGCCCTTCACCACAGAAAATGAAAGTTTATTACGTTCTTTCATGGGAGTTTAAGAATACCTCATTTAAAATTTATATGGATAACTATTTCCATTTACCATTTCAGCCAATTATCTATCAATGGTCTTCATATTGATTGTGGAAGGCTATCTCTTTCATTATGTATAGAAGATATTTTGGAACTTGTTGAAGACAGATAATTAATATTGTTTATCTGTTTTTATATAAAATAACGGAAATTGTATGATTTGTATTCTGTTTAGTATTTGTTGAGTAAGATGATGTAATCTACAAATATAGTTACCTAGTTTGGTGATTATAAAGGGGGGTTACAATTGGAAAAATTATTAATTATTTGTTGGTACATACTAACGGGAATTGCAATAGTATTGTATATACTTATACCTACTTCTTATAAATTTGGCCTTATATTATTTATTGGGATTTGTGCTATTTCATTCCATCGTCAATACAAAGTGAACTAGTATGGTAGACAAAAAACATATGAAGCTCATTAAGCGTGCTACACAGACTTATCGGGGAAAAATAGAAAAGATACGTGGAATTACAAGAAAAACATATGAAGTGAGAAAGAGAACAGATAACTAATTTTGGTTGTCTGTTTTTTGTACAAATAAAAAATATCGGGCTCAAAATTATTTCAGTACCTAGGCACTTTCTTGATAACTAATATTTTGTGATTTTAAGTATATCTTTGCCAACTTCTTAGCGATATATTTGCCAACACAGTAATACCAACCCTTTCAAGCTACTTGGTTTTAATACCCACTCCAATTAAAAGTGTTTTATTGATTTAAATTGAATTTATCTATAACTTTTGGCATTATTTTGATTATTTTTTTTACTTTTGGCATATGTATGCTATTTACAATAAGAACTAGTAAGTTCATCGTCCATGAATGCGGATCTAATTGCACCACCCGCTGTCTCGTAGAGCATTAATGAATACGACTGCATAGTTGTTCATAAGCTGAAAAAGCCTGCATCATTGTTTGCGAGGCTACAGGCTTTTTATGACAATATTCCTTTAACAAACGATGAGACACTGTACTTGTAGAATTCTTCCTCGGTGACGAGTTGGGACTGATATTGCTGGTGAATCAGCTCGCTCATCTGAAAGCCATAGCAAGTCGAGAGAAAAGACATGGCGGCAAGACATGCATCCTGTCCTGCTATAATTTTTTTCTTCTGCAGGCGTTCAAAATATTCAACCAGCAAAGAATGCAGCTTCACAGGCGGCTCGGCCAGCACTCTGTCTAATTCAGGAAGCATTCCTTTGTCGCGGATGCCAATCAAAATAATATCCGCATTTTTATGGAAAAACAAGCGGTACTGTTGGCTTACATTCAGCAAATCAACTTCTGGATTATCGGTCGCTTCCTCCTTTAACAGCTTCTCAAATTGTGGGATATTCGAATGCCTTTCAATGATGGCTTCCAGTATGCCTTGCTTGCTCCCAAAATGCCGAAAAATTGTAGATTCGTTGACTTTAGCTTCCGTTGCAATAGTTTTGGTGCTTACTCCCCGATAGCCATTCTTTTTTATGAGCCGTGTCGCGGCTTCAATAATTCTGTCTGAAGTATGCATTGTATTACTCCCTTTGCATATGTTTAACCTATTATACTACAAGTTTTGCATATGCAGTAGGGATCGGGGTTCATCATTTTGATAAATTTATTTAAGGAAAATCGCTCCTTTTTTCCCAGCGGCTTGATTCCGTAATCTTGACATGATCAGGCACCAATTGAGTGAGTGTGCCTAATTTATCGAACGTAATCTGGATTCGGTCAGAGGGCAACAGCCATTGTTCAGTCTCGATTGCACAGCAATCTGGTATCGTCCCCATACCTATAATTGTACCTGGGAGCGGCGTAAAAACTTTGAGAACCTCCTCCATCACTTTTGCAGGTTGCACGGAATACTCGGATGTGTTCCCCTTCCAGTGCAGTCTCTCTCCGATACGTACATCCACATCCAGTGAAAGCGGGTCATCGATCTCATCCGGCGTAACCAAAAATGGCCCTATTCCTTTGCTGTAATCAAAATCTTTGCACCGCGTTGGTCCGGTCAGCGCCTGGAAATCAGGCCACTGCACATCGCGGGCAGTACTGTCGTTAAAAATAACATAACCTGCAATGCAGTTCCCCTTCCCTGTAACAAAGGCCAGCTCCGGCTCGATATCCAGGTAGGAGGAGTACGAAGGCCAATGAATCGTAGCCCCATCACCAATCAATGCATTATGGTTACACTTGTAATAACTGAAAGTTACTTTATTTGAATCTCCCTGGAATTTTTCGGCAATTTTTCGTTTAAGCTCCTCTCTTTCCGGCCCTTTGTATTCTCTTTGCATCAGATTTACGCCAGCATTTCTCAGATGTCTTGGCGTCAATCCAAAATCAATAAGCGCAGCCGGATTTGGAACCGGTGGCAGCAGTTTTACCGCTGCAATCGGGAAAATTTCATTTTCATTGAATTGATGCGGATTTCCAACAGCATATTGCATTAATTCCTTAGAGGCGGAATAACTTGCTGGTAAATGTTTAAGATAACTGTCCATACTTTGTAGACTGTCAACGAATGTCCCCTTCTTTTTCATAATTGCTGCAAAAGACACGACAAACTTCTCGTTAATGACAATCCCAAACAAAGGTTTCTGCGATGTCTTAGTGTGAAAGGTTACTAGCTTCATTTTGTAGCTCCTCCATCCATGTAGTGTGATGTTGTTCAGTTAATATCATATTGCATAAAGAGAATGCATGCAAGTACTCGCTTGTATTTTTGTTTTCCGTGCTCTATGATAAAGATATAGTCAGTATGACTAGTCTCTTAAAAACATATATGCAAAGGAGAATTGTTATGAAGTATAAAAGTATTATCCAAAAACCTCGGGTTAAATTTTTTGAAGTCGCAGATGGCGTCTTTGCCGGTATTTCGCCATATCGTGGCATCAGTTGGGCCAATGCCGGGTTTATCAACAAAGGTGAAGGCCTAGTGTATGACACGTTCTTCGATTTGTTCCATGCACGAGAAATGCGAGATGCTTTTAAGGAAGTAAGCAATGGCGGCTCTCCCACCTATGTGGTGAACTCGCACTATAATAGCGACCATGCTTGGGGGAATAAAGTCTTTGAAGAAGCTTGCATTATTATGCACAAGGAGGCGGCTAGAGAGCGTCTTACCGAAAATATCGCCTGGATGGATAGCGTCATCAGAAGAGGGAAGGATTCTCCGAAATCGACTCAAGGAGAACGGTTTTTTGCAGCAGAATTTGAAGGATTCAACCTAGAAGGAGTAGAATGGGTGCACCCGAATATTGAGATAAAGGACGATATCAACATACGTCTTGGCGATACTGAAGTTATGATTTACAATGTAGCTCCTGCCCACTCTGACAGTGACTTGCTGTTGTGGATGCCAAAAGAAAAAGTGCTGTTCGCCGGTGATGTCGTATTTAACGGTTGTACGGCATACAGTGAAGAAGGAACCCTCAACTGGATTAAAGTTCTTGATCGTATTATTGATGACATTAAACCTGAAATCGTTGTTCCAGGACATGGCGCTATATGCGGCCTGGACTTCGTGAAGGAGCAGAGAGACTACCTCTTGAACTTGATCAGTGAGTTCAACAAGCATTACAATGACGAGATTGATTCCTTGTCCCTGACTAAGCAAATCGATATTTCTCGCTTCCTTCATTGGATTCAGCCAGAACGTTTGTATGTTACGGTAGATATCCTCTTAAAAAGCAAACGGGAGTTGCCATCTCTTCCAAATTGGAACGAGGTGCCTGCAAAGCTAGAAGACATGAAAGCCTTTCTGAACGAGAAATATGGAGATCGAATCAAGCCATGGGACCCAATGAGCGTGTGGCAAGAATAGCGTATAAAACTGCAGAAGTTATAGAATTCGTACATCTCTTACCACAAATAATACTAAGAAGTATCTACCTGTCTCGCTGTTAAGAGTTTCTATAAAGCTTGAAGATTTTTCTGATTACGCAGCAATTACCAGTATCATTAAGATTACAGGAGGAAACTATAGGCTTACACAGAGACTTTTCACTCAGATTGAAAGAATACTTGAAATTAATCATCTTAATACTATTACTACAGAAGTTGTTGAAGCAGCACGAGATAGTTTAGTTATCGGAATTAAATATAAAAAAGCTATCCAAAGGAGATAGCTTTTTTATATTTAAAATGCAAAACCACAAGCCCATTACCAATTAAGGTAACAGGTTTAAAGTTGGATTGACTTTAAACACATACAGCCATTTAACTAAAGAAGACAAACAAACTGCAATAGAATTTGTTTAATAAAATTTTGTAATTTGGTCGCTTTTGGCCGCCTGTGGTTTTTAGAGCATTCCAAAGCCTTTGCAAATAAAGGGTCTAGACAATTAGTAAAAAAAGTAATAGTATTTGCATCATATTCTTTAATAATAATTATTATATTCTGAAAAAGGTGATGTGTATGGAATTCTCAAAAAAACTACAGCAACTCCCAACTCAATTTTTTGCAGCACTTGTGCAAAAAGTAAATGCTGCCTTGGCAGAAGGGCGCGATGTGATTAATCTTGGTCAGGGAAATCCTGATCAACCTACTCCTCCACATATTATTAAGGCTCTACAGGAGGCAGCTGAAAATCCCCTTAATCATAAATATCCACCGTTTCGTGGCATTGCTGAATTACGCCAGGCTGCAGCCGATTTCTACAAACGTGAATACAATGTAGACATTAATCCCGACACAGAAGTGGCTATTCTCGGTGGCACAAAAATCGGTCTTGTTGAACTACCTTTAGCCATATTAAATCCTGGGGATACGATGCTATTACCCGACCCTGGCTATCCCGATTACTTATCAGGCGTCGTATTAGGGGATGTAAATTATGAAGTACTGCCTCTTTTTGCAGAGAATGGCTTCCTCCCTGATTACGCAGCCTTATCTGATGATATAAAAGAAAAGGCGAAACTTTTATATTTGAATTACCCAAATAATCCAACTGGTGGTACTGCAACAATTGAATTTTTCGAGGAAACGGTTCGCTTTGCAAAAGAGCATAATATCATCGTTTCGCATGATTTTGCCTATGGAGCAATTGGATTTGATGGAAACAAGCCTGTTAGCTTCCTACAGGCAGATGGTGCCAAGGATGTTGGAATTGAAATGTATACACTATCCAAAACATACAATATGGCAGGCTGGCGCATCGGTTTTGCAGTTGGGAATGCTGGTATTATTGCTGCCATTAATCTAATACAAGATCACCTATTTTGCAGTCAATTCCCTGCTGTACAACAAGCAGCAGCCATTGCACTCTCAGCACCACAGGAATGTGCTGACGAGCTCAGAGCTACTTATGAACGTAGGCGAAATGTCTTAATCGAAGAGGCTCAGCGTATTGGCTGGCATGTAACTGCACCTAAGGGCTCTTTTTTTGCATGGCTCCCTGTTCCAGTAGGCTATACAAGTGAGCAATTTGCAGATCTCTTGCTCGACAAGGCAGATATCGCTGTAGCAGCAGGAAATGGCTTTGGACAATATGGCGAGGGCTATGTCCGTGTTGGCTTACTTGTAAGCGAAGAACGTTTACGTGAAGCAATAAGTCGAATCGAGCAATTAAATTTATTTAACTTCTTTCAGTAGAAGTCTCCCACCTCTATAGGTCATTCTGTTGAAAAACAAAATCGTCTATAGACAAAATGTGAACATTCCAATAAAATCCTCTCATTAATGAAATAAGTGAGGGGATTTTTTTATGT
>NZ_JBNNMG010000088.1:0-18499 GCF_050272555.1 Lysinibacillus sp. NPDC047702
TTCGTTAGCATAAGGAAGCACCTCCTTCAATTGATACATCTATCGTACCGGAGGTGCCTGGTTATTTATATGCGTTATTTGAATACGGGCTTACAGTTGAACAACTTGGAGAAACATTTTTAATTGCATGATCATACATTGAATTTGCTCCATTCTCTGCCCATTTAATGTACTCAGTGATAAGGTTTTGAACATTCGTTTTAGGAAAATTTTTTGGATCTACGGTAACGAGTTATTTCAAACTATACAAATGTAAATTTGCAGCAATCATAAATGAATTAATCCCTTTATATGATTCTAAGTTCATAAATCTCCTTACCAAATCCGATGCTTGTGGTTCCAACGTTACTTTAATTGTTTCTAAATCATTTTCATGAATTATTAACCCACTTCTAACACTTTCACAGTCAGATACCCATTCATCAATAAATTTTTGTTCTAATGCTTCACCAATCGCGACAACCAAATCTTCTAAAGCTTTTAAATAAATTTTTGGATAATTTACTTCTTGACCAAAGTATTTTTTAAAGACATTTTTCAGAATTTCTTTTCCAACAGCTTTAGCAATTTCTATGGCCGCCTCCTCTACCAATCCTGTCCACTCAATAACTTCAGTTACATTCTTTTCACGTTTAATAATAAACAGCTCCTTATTAAATCCATAATAATTTCTCATTATTATTAGTTGTAAATAAGAAGTTAATACACATTAAAAAGAGCAGTATTACTTACTGAAATGCTTCACCAGATTATTGTTAAGGCTTTTCTTCAATGGTAAATTGCTTAAACATTTGTGAAGCGGAGGAAAACTAATTCCCTCCGCTTCCAGTTATGCACATTAGTCTTACAATATCATCATACTTTGTTAGTAATGAAAATAAAATGAAGTGTTTTTGAAATGGCATATCATTGTTGAAAGCGTAGACCATCTACCCCGAAAATCAGTACTGTCAAGTCCTCATAGGCTTTCTTTGCATCATTGTAAACAGTTCTTTCGGTTAAAAACTGAAATTCGCTAACCTCTGCATGTGTTTTTTTCTCAGGTGAAATATATAAATGATAGATTGTATTGTACCGTCTTGCTTCTTCTTCTGAGGAAGCTTCCTCACACATCTCTTTATATACATTGAGCATACGGTCAATAAATTTAATTAAAGCCAATGTTCTTTTTTTAGATCGTTTGATTGCC
This sequence comes from Lysinibacillus sp. NPDC047702, assembly GCF_050272555.1. NCBI lineage: Bacteria > Bacillati > Bacillota > Bacilli > Caryophanales > Bacillaceae > Lysinibacillus > Lysinibacillus sp. NPDC047702. The sequence goes on from NZ_JBNNMG010000088.1 coordinate 1,190, forward strand.
TCAACTGCAAATTCATCAGTGTCTAATTCATCCAGAGCTAGTTTGCTATCGATTTTAACAATGTCGTTTCTAACATCAGCAGCATGCTTCACGAAAGAACGATAATTACGCAATAGAAGTTTTACATTTCGAAGTCTGCGATCATGTTTTTGTTTCTCTTTTTGAATTTGCTCCTTTTTATATTGCTCAATAGCAACAACAGAAGCTGTTTGTGAAGCGGTTTGAGAAGCTATTTTTGTAATCAATTCAATTTGTTCTGTTGTTGTTGTTTCTGTCATAGTTTTGCCCCCTATGATATAATCAATTATCTGACTGAACTTAAAAAAGGGCAGGAATCAATTTAGAGCTGTAGTGTCGTCACACACTACAGCTTTTTATTTTTATTAATAAACTACATGCACAAATCCATCTTCTCGAATTTGTACTGGTTGTCCATCTACATCATCAAAATAGACTTTTCCCCAACCTTCGATATATTCCCAGTAACCTAAATTGTATTTGCCACCATAGCGCTTTTGAAAATACTCTCTAGCTTCGATATAGTTTTTAAATTCTGGGAAATTCGCTTCATCTTCACGACTGATAATAAACAATAAATATCCCCACTCTGAAAAATCCTCAGATTACTATAGCGTGTTATAATGCTACGACTTTTTTATTTTTAAATCTATTTCTCAGGCTATAAACTATACAAACATAGCTATCACATCATAATAATAGTAAGGTAAAGCTAATTTAGCCTTACACCTCCTGAATTTTTTACTAAAGGTCACTCCTATCCCAAGTGACCTTTTTTTATTGACTTATCTCACAAAAATATATTTTTTAACGCCTATAACTGAATGGTTTAACACCCCACTCCTCCTCTTCAGCCAACATAATATATAGTGAAAAGGAGGTGTTTTTTATGGGATACTACTGCGGCAACTCCGGTGGCGGATATGGTAATGGTTCAACATTCGTTCTAATTGTCGTTCTTTTTATTCTTTTAATTATTGTCGGCGCTACATTCATGACTGGATATTAACATTTCCGATTTAAGGGTTGCCCCCAGCCTGGTGACCCTTTTTTAGTTCTTTACTCATATTGTTCATTAGTAAGGCCTTTTTATTTTTAAATCTATTTCACAGGCAATTCACTATACATATATAGCTATCACGACATATTAATAGTAATGTAAAGCTAATTTAGCCATACACCTCCGAATCTTGTTACTAAGGGTCACTTCTATACCAAGTGACCCTTTTATAGTTTCTTTACTCAAAAGTACCCTATAGGATTGACTTCGATTTAGAAACAACATGGCTAATTATAAATATTGAAAAAATAATATTTCTATATCTTCACTCCACCTTCCTAATTGTCCAAACAACTGTATTCGATATGAATAAAATATTGTATAGAAAAGGAGGTGAATATAAAAATGGCATCATTTGAAATTGGAGCTAGAAGTCTTTTCAATTTTCGAAACGAACGCTTTTTCCTATTAGTTGAAGATGAAATTACAATTCCAGCTAAAGGTGTGGAGATTGATCCAGTTAATATCTATGAGATTGACCAACAAACTTTCAATTTTATCAGAGATGAAGGAGATACACCTGTGATTCGACCAGTTATTACTCTTCCAACTGTACCACCTGGATTTAAATTAGAAAGAAAATGTATTTTTTCAGTTGATAATGCATACTACGTAATTTATGATTTAGAAAATGGAACAGATAACAATGTTTTATTACGAATTGGTGCATCTTTATTTAACTCCTTGAGAAATTCTGGTGTTCATGAATGTGTTCCTCAAAATTTCATTTAATATAGATGGGTATTGTTATATATCTCCTAAATAGTGGTTTGTTTTTAACAAACTGCTATGCAAAAACAAGCGATCAATTTTATTGGTTGCTTGTTTTTTATTTTGAAGGTATTAACGTATGGTTAACACTTCAAAATCTTAAACGAAACATATTTTCTTTCCTTCTTTCTGACACTATACTCATATTGTTCAGTAGAATGTTAAATCTTCTTCAACATTTCTGAACTTGAGACTTTCACCGTCTTTGGTTGTTAATTTATACTCTTCATATAAATCGAAATCGTTAATAGTCAATCATGTTCATCCTCTCCTGAATTATATTTACAAATGTATTTTCCTAGAGATTTCTAACAAGTCACTTTTTCTATTCTTTTATAACCTAGCAAATAGTCCATTTCTTCAAAAAAAATATAAAACGGCACAGAAAAAGCCGATTTACACATACGTGCTTCGGCTTTCCTTTTTACCTTAATTTTTTTCTAAGTTGCTGGTGGAAAATTACTGCCCTTGTAAATACATTATTGATTCTGAATCTCTTTTATTTCTGCATCGTATTTTTTAAAAATAGTTTCTTTAATTTGTTGATGTTGTAATGCATCTGCATTTAGTTCTCTTTCTTCGCTTGCTGTTCGAGCCTTTATTGTGTTAATTTCATTATTATTACTTAAATTGAAACGACCATTATTCATATTGATTACACCATATTCACCATACGAATTCTTTTTTAAGAATAGTATATAATTATCAGTTCCTATTGCTTTATAATTACTAACCGTTTTTATCTTCTTTACTTTATCCACATCTTCAAAAATAGAGATAGGTTCAATCACACTTATAATTTCACCTTCATTATACTGCTCATCTTCGGGCTGTTTTAAAATCTCTTTAATATTTACTTTAGTTTTTGTAATGCCTTCAATCAAAAATTTAGGTTGATACTCATCTTCAGGAGTTTCGTGATACTTATTAATATGTTCACGATCTTCAAAGTTTTCAGTTGCTTGTGCAATAATAATAAGTTCTGAATTTTGCTCTAATGTATCAAGATTTTCGAAATTTATATAGTTTCCGGTTGAACTAACGATAGGAATCTCATTTATTTTTTCTTCATTTGGAAGTTCATCTATTTTACCTTCCTCTGAGTGCGTTGGTAGATTAGTAGTAAATATTATTAATCCCATAAAAGTAACTACTACTGTTAAAAAAAATAGTTTCTTATTTTTCATGGTATGCCTCCTGTTAACTTAGTAATTTTTCCATTTGTTATATACATTATTCTTATCAAATGTTGTCATTGTTATGTTTCCACTACCACCAGGGATTGCGTACCAACCTATTCTCATTACAGAAGTATCACCTGAGGCCATTTCATGGTCCAATTTCACAGAGTGTCCAATTTCATGTGCTGCATTGCGACTTACGTATGTTTGATTAAAAGGATATTGTTGCTTCATGGTATTATCATACAAGATAACATTGCAAAAATCCCAATATAAATCCGCCCATTCTCCCCTTCCATATGTTGCATAAGTTCCCGATGAATCTGTAACATAAATAGCATTGTATACTTCCCCAACTAGATAGGGTACTGATGAGTTGGAAATAACATATTTATCATTCCACTTTTGATAGCTATCAGATTTTCCAATACCTATTTCAGGACTTTGGTTCCAATAGGTTCTACCATCATTGAAATGAGCAGTATACCCGTATTGCGCTACCGATGGATCATACCAAGCATAATGGAAGCCATTCCCATACCTTGTATTTTCAAAATAATAAGCTGAAACAGTTGCGGTAGTTGAAAAGAATGTAGATAGGAATAACAGAAATACAAAAGTAAATCCTATAGATTTCTTTGTAATAAATTTATACATACAATACACTTCCTTTTGTTATTAAATATTGATGCGATTACCAGAATTTCGAGTGAATATTTTCAATAAAACAACAATTCACCTCACATACTTATTTATAGTTATTCACTCCATATCAGGAAAATACCTCCAAGAAACGAAACCATAATAACATATTTTTCTATTTTTGTAAAAGAATAAATTATATAGGGATAATTCCTTGATATACTCGACCTAAATTACACTAATAGAAATAAATTAAAGTCGATCTCATTGCCTTTTTCGCAACTATTTATACATGCCAACTGAAAATGTAAGTTTCAATTCTCCACCTCTCCTTTCTGAACAATATCTTTCGATTAATCAAAATCACTATCTTGCCATTTAACCCATGAATCAAAACCATGTTTTGCTGGATCGTCCGTTCTTTCTTTATCTTCAATAAGGCCTGCTACTTTTTTGACTTCAAGAATATATACTTGTTCATCACCATTCACAGCTTCTTCTAAAATCCCTTCTTTTGCACTTTCGTATTCTTTTTGAGCTTCTTTATAAGTATCGTGGAAGCTCATTTCATTCATAGATGTATCGTATACAGCAAAGCGACCTGGTTCTAAAATTAAACCGCCTTCGAATGCATTGAAATCATTTGCATATCCTTCACTAAATGCTAATGCGAGAAAACAAAATGTTTCTTCATCACCATATTTATTAATTGCTTCACTTGGTACACCTAAAGCATTTAATTTTTCGTGATTAGCTGCATTATTTTCAACAAGAATATAAGAACTTTCACCACCATTTTGTTCGATCACCTCTAAACTGTTTAGAATGTCTAAGATCGCTTGTTTATCAATTGTTTTCATTTATATTTCCCTCCAAATGTTTTTGATTTTAACCGCACATTTTCTTTCAAATAATCCTCAAAGTGTTCAACTAACTTTAATATCCATATCCTATTTAATAATTTTTTAGTATGTTATATTCATACATAAAGTTTAGGATGATTTAAAATATCACTAAGCTCGACAATTAAATACATTACTACTGAACTTTGGAGGTAGATTACCATGAACGAACAAAATGTAATTGAAATAGCTCCTCTTAAACCTGATGATCGTAGCCGATGGAATGTCTTGGCACGGAGCTATAAAGCATTTTACGAAACTGAGCTCCCAGACAAGAGTTATGACGAAGTTTGGGAATGCTTGCTAAAAGACGATGAAATATTCGGTTTAGGAGCATACCTTCAAGGAAACTTGGTCGGTTTCACCCATTTCCTATTTCATCGCACAATCTGGATGGAAAAAGCATGCTACTTACAAGACATCTTTGTAGATGAAACCGCTCGCGGACATGGTGTTGCTCGTAGACTCATTGAGCAGGTAGCTGAATACGCTCGCGAAAATCAAGCCTCTAAGCTCTATTGGCAAACTAAAGAGGATAATACCACTGCTCGTGTTCTTTATGACAAGATCGCATATCACAAAGGTTTTATACGTTACGATTACCCACTAAATTAGAAAATCTTGGTTTACGGCTACTTAGGTGGCTGTAAACCTTTAATAATATTTCGCTTTTGATCGATTAATCCCACGCACCGTTTCTTTCCATTACTTCTACTATCTCACCAATCCAAGGTTCATCAGTATTGATTACAACATAAGAATTAAACGGCTTCTTACCATTTTTCTCACGTCCAGCCTCAATATTGCCTAGTAACGAATCCAATAATGGTGCCACTTCGTTTAAATCAAACTCAGAATTGTATTTAGCTAAATCAGCTATTTTTATTACTGTATATTTTTGCTCCTTGCCTTCAAGGACTGTACCTTCAAATGCTGGCTCTGTTTTGGTTTGTTTTAAAATAGCTGCTACTTCCTCATTGATTCGTGGATAGCTGTTGTTCATTTGTATTTTCCCTCCTGTTCAATATCTTTCAATTAACCTTAGCTTCCAACATAGACAGCGATTACAGGCTCCCATTCATAATTTTTCATTTCTTGTTTCGCCAATTTTTCTATTTCAGCATCTTCCTCGTCACTCACAACCCTGTTTCCATGCTTCTCGGAATGAATATCTCCTGCAAGAATTTCTAACAAATCTTCGTATTCGTCATTGAAGAAAATTCGGTCATCATAGAGTGTTGTTTCAGTAACCTCGATTCTTTCAATTTTTCCGAGCGTATAAGAATAGTCGCTATTACCCTCTGATGAATACATAACAACTAATCTACGTTCTGGATGTTTCATAACTGCATTAACAAGCTCTTGTTTTTTATCCATGATTGTCCTCCTAAAATAAAGTTAACTGCTCATATTTTTGATTAGATTTGTTCACTGTCTTCGCCTTTTTTGTGACCATTTCAGGCATATCGTTCGCCATATCCGCTTCTTTTAGTACAGGAGCTGAAACAACCTTTTTAATCGCCTGCAGTTCATCACCTACTAAAAGCACGCTACCTATGACCTTTTTATCTACTGGCTGCTCGTTTAGTTGAATTGATATACAGCCATAAAAGTTTTCTATCACTGTTGCCTGTTTACCATTTTCATAATGTTTACGTCTTATGAGTGATTCATCCATAATTTCTACAATGTCACCAACCACAGCCGCTTCTGATTCGCCTAAGTGCTCTATACGTTCAAAGCAACTAGTATTCTTGTAAGAACCAACAGGAGCAACATCAGGCGGGATTTCAAAAACACATCGTAATAGCCGTTTGCTTTCGGAACTGTGATAATGTATTCTTCACCAATTTTATAAAAATGCGAGGGTAGCTTAACGACACGAGCTAGGTATTTCCTTGTTATTTGCGTTGGCACTTCCATAGCAGCATCTACTAACTCAAAGCGGCTCTTTTGATAGGTGCCGAAATGGGCACCAGGATGATGGAATCTGCTTACGTTATAAGCTAATCCCCCATGTGGGAAAAGGAAATATTCTTCCCCCACTTTCAAATTGGTACAAACACCAGCATTAACGCATTTTCCTTTTTTGCGTTGTTTAGTTGGCATCCTGCATCCCCATCTCTTCTTGATTTTCCGCTTCTAGCACGTCATATATAGTGAGCTGATTTTTCAAAAACTCCTCTTCCAAATCATCCAAATGCCGTTGCCAGCATGTGAACCCATATCGTCGTACTATAGATTCACCGCTTTTTAAAGGTCTGTTACATCTTTTACAACGATTCATGATACTTCCCCTTATCATCCGTTAAAATGGTAAATCATCCTCAGATACCTCAATAGGTCCTCTATTGTTTGCAAATGGATCTTCATCTACACGCGTATAATTCGGCTGATTCATAGGAGGCTGATTTTGCTGATAAGCTGTATTGCCGCCAAATGTACCATGCCCAGGCATAGAGCCACCAAATGATTGATTTAGTTGATTATTTCTGTATGCTTGTCCACCATATTGAGGCTGATGTGCATTCGGTTGATTTTGATAATACGGCTGATTGCTTTGAGCTCCACCAGTATTACTACGTGGTTCTAAAAATTGGATGCTATCCGCTACAACGTCAGTGGTATACACCCTTTGACCATTTTGCCCCTCGTAGCTACCTGTTTGGATACGCCCCTCTAAACCAATTAATGCGCCTTTACGTTGATAGTTTGCTAGATTTTCAGCTTGTTTACGCCATGCTACACAGCTAATAAAATCAGCATCACGTTCTCCCTGTTCATTAGAAAATGTGCGATTGACTGCAACTGTGAAGCGGCATGATGCAATACCGTTTGGTGTGTAACGTAGTTCAGGATCTTTAGTAAGCCGACCAACTAAAACAGTACGATTTATCATTTGTTTGAATCCTCCCTTTTTGTTGCAATGCCAGCATGTACGTTATTCTCTAAGTATCTAAGTTGTTGCATAACATAATGTGGGCATCGCTGTCACTTAATCGCTTTTGTACGTCTTGTAGGACTGGAAGCGGGAACTCATACTCACTTTTGAGTTTGTTGATGCGATCTGCTACTTGCTCATTGGTAATCACACTCTAACCTCCCTACATAGACCTATAACTGCAATAAAATCACCAGGTAAAAACTCAATTTTTTTGATGGTTGTAATACGTGCTGAGCTTTCCTCAAACTCAATTTTTTCACCCACCTGAACAGTTCGAGGTTTTGTAACAATACGGAATGGTACGGATTTAACTAGAGCCACTACTCATTCCCCTTTTTAGTTATCGCTTTTAGCAAAGCTATGTCGGTAAGCTTGTCCACCGATTGACCTTTAGCTTGTAGCGCTTTTATTAAATAATTGCGGATTTTTTGATGTCTGCTCATTGTCATTCCGCCTTTCCTAGCATGGCTAGTATTTTCTGTCGCTCTGCTTCAAAGTCCATTGGAGGTAAGTCTGATTCGGTTGTTTCAGGTGGTGTAAGAGAATTATCTTTATGTCGATCTTTAAACCAATCAGGAACCCTCTCTTCTCGACCTTGGCGGTAAATCCCCTTTGAACTCAATCTTGCCTGTTCAGCTTTGGCTTTCTCTGAATCTCCTTTAATTTGCCGGATAAGGGTTGTTGCTTTTTCACGTAATTTCTTCGTGGAAAGGATATTGGATTTCCAAAATGTATTAGACGTCGTACTCGGCTTAAAGGAAGCTGCAAAGGGCTTTTAATTAGCGGTATGGAAATTTGATAGAGGTTTGGAAAAGTAAACATAGGTGCTAGCATTTTACGAAAGTAAGATGTCGGCGCCTATGTTTTTTGAACTGAAGCTAGTTATGTTGTAGCTAAAATAGTCCCCAAAGCGTCGTTTTGGAAGACTTTTCACTTAGCGTTGTAAATCTGCATTTTTCTGATGCTACCCCATTTTGTGTAAAACATGTCCCATTTCATCTATCCAATTTTTTCCACCATATACTACAAAGGTTGTTTCATTACCTTTCGCATCTAAAGTTGAATGTAGAATAGAGACATGGACATAGCCCGGTTAAGTAAGTAATATTATAACCAAGAGAGGACGTGCCTTTTTTATGAGTCAAAAACGATACAATCAAGAATTTAAACAAACTGTAGTAGAGCTATATCGCTCTGGTACTACGGTCAGTCAACTGTCTAGCGAATATGGCGTTTCTGAAGTAACTATTTATAAATGGATTAAGTTACATTCTCCAATAGAAGGTGTAGAAGAATTAACTGCAACGGAAGTTTCTTCGATCCAAAAAGAAAATTTTCGGTTAAAGCAGGAGATTGAAATCTTAAAAAAGGCTATGACCATATTCGCGAAAAAGTAACAGAACAAGAACTCATTGACCATATTGAAAACGAAAGCGAACATTATCCTATTCATTCAATTAATGTGTCGCATTTTAAAGGTACCCAAAAGTACGTATTATCAGTCTTTCCACAAGAAACCAAGCGTGTACAGTGAAATCGCTGGATGACAGAAAGAACCTCTCAGGTAAGAAGTGAAATCGCTCGGCTTGCTTATCGGCTTACGACCTCCAACCATTTCGCCCACCTTCATTTGTAGCATCTACCTTGTTTCTAAATTTTGGACAGACTTTTTTACTCAGCTCTTCACCTGTTATGCTGAGTGTTTTTAAATGTGAATTTTTATTATTTATCACTTTGCATTTTTATTAAAATCCAATAATTTCACTTTAAATCTCAATAACATATAAATTTATTATTTAGTGACAACAATAGGTATTGTTGATATATTAATTACATATATAGAAAGGAGATGTTGTCATGAAAGGTCTCTCGATTACATCACTTTTACTTAGTATTATTTTTTTCTTCATGGGATTTTATAGATTATTTTTCTATTCAAACCCTGAATCCAGGGTACTTAAATCACGCAATGCATGGGTTGGTGGAGATGCTTATAATTACATAATTAACGGTACTCAAGCGACTGCATACTTTGTATTATTTGCTGCTTTTTTTATAGCATTTGTATTAATAAAAATCGCCTTACACCTGCAAGACACTATAGAGTCATCGCATAGAGAGGCGAGTAAAGAAATAGATGAATATGAAATTATTAACACTAAAGAATAATAAATACATTTAATATTTTTTACGTTAGACCAGGACCATATTTATGAACCTGTTTTTTTGTGTTTAAGGATATAATTTTACTTTCTACTGTTGTTCTATCCTCAAAGTGTTCAGTAAATGAATCAAGTCATAGTACTAAAAACTCTATAGATTGTTAAAACTCTAAAATGCAAATTGTCATTTTCCTTCTATATCAAACCTAAAACTGAATGTTATACTATTCTAAAAAAATATGATTAAGGGGATGAAAAGTGAATGATTGGTGCTAAGACCATATTGTTAGATCAACTTCTAGCTAATGCTAATGATCGTAGTTGGTATATCTCATTCTATGAAGTAGCTGATGGATTAACGGAAGAAGAAGCTTTTTGGAAACCTGATGATTCAAGTCATAGTATTGCTGAAATTGTCCAACATCTAATTTATTGGAATGAAACTTGGCAATTACGGTATAAAGAAAATCATGTTAATGCCAGTTCACAAACCAATAACAATGCTGATACTTTTCATGTTAGAGATGAGGATACTTTCTTTGAATTAAAGGAAAAGCTGTTAAAAATACTACTTCAATGGCAGGAGCTTATTGAGGAAGAACAACTTTTATCGATTGTAAATGGATATCCTGTGAAGGCTGAATGGTGGGCAATCATATCTAATGCTGCAACTCATAATGCTTACCATATTGGACAACAAGCATATATTCGTAAAATGGAGAAATAGAAATTTGTTAGACCTTTGGAGATATACGGAAATCTTTACTGTATTTTCAAAAACTAGTCCTTCTTTTTAAAAATGCTCCTTCCCTTATTGCGTATAAATACACAATCTTCCCACTGTACGTTATTCCTATTCCCCTTTTATTGGAAATTATGTATACTTAAAATATAATTAGTTGCCTCTGTAGCTATAGAAGGGAAGAGCGCCGGAAAACAGGGTCGCAAGGCAAGGGTTTCAGAAGCACCGAAAAGCAAATGAGCTGAGGCAGGTGAAAGTCCGTAGGGAAGCGTGTTCCCCCTAGCCTATGCTTACGAAAGGAGTACGGGTTCGAATCCCGTCAGAGGCATATGCAAACTGATGTCTTTATACTATTCTTTAAATCCTCCAAATGTAATTCTGAATAAAACCTTCTGTTAACCCCTATTCTATAGAGAATTATTATTTATTTAAAAATAAATAAGACCAGGCTCAATAAAATCGAGTACCTGGCCCTTCTTGCTTTGTTGTAGAAATAGGAATTGAAAAGACATTTTTAGCATATCATAGCAGCCTGAACAATTTCTGAACACTAAGGATTTATTGTTAAGATACATGTTTGTCTCATCCGTTACCCATCTTCCTACAAAAATAAACGGTTGCCTATTGGTTTGCAATAGGTAATTGTAGTAAATCATCTACAAATTTATCAAGCGTAATCATTTGACTGGCATAGTCATAGTTCATGATAGTGTCTTTGACTGAATAATAATAAACATTTTCTTTTTGTACCGAAGGGATACTGTTCCAAAGTGGAATATCTTTTAATTTTTGTTCCAATGTCTCTAAAGACTCTTCAAAATTTGTATATGCGATGATGTCTGCATCAGCTAAGTATTCTGGTAACAATCCTAATGAGATAGAAGCACTATAGCATCAATGCTAAATGTGTATAGAAGTAAAAACGTATGTTAACTTTTTTGAAGGTCTTTCATCAATAATTTTAACTCTTCTGAGTCTATTTTATTAATATGATTCAAATTCATTATTTGTTCCATTGCATTTATTTTATTTTCAAATGCCGTTGTAAGCTGATTATGATTGTTTTTCATCATGCTTCCTGGATCTAGCTCTTTTAATTTCCTCTTTGCTTTTCGAAGAATTTCTAAACCATCCTCTAAACGCTTTGTAGTTGAACCACTTTCATCAGTATTATCACTATTAAAATTCCTAAAAAAATCTAATGTTTCTTTTAATATTTCATTCACTTGCTCTATATAGTCATGCAATGTAACATCCTCCAATCTACCTATATCATAGGATAAATAGGATGTTTTGTCATTTCAAAAAATGATTTACATATTAGTAGTCTAAAATCCTCAATTATACTCTGTACAAGTAATCATTTTAACATTCTCTTCTGTTTGTAGTTATTGAAAAAGACTGCTCTCAAAGGTTATTTATACAAACCAAAGAGACAGCCTTTAAAACTTAGTCTAAGCTTTATTTTGTAGAGATGCCACCCAGTTATTTGTATCAGCAATCGTTGGATTAGCAAGGTAATGCCCACCTTCTATTTGAAGGGTTTGACCAGTCATAAATTTCGATTCATCAGAAGCTAGGAATAAAACTGCATGTCCGATATCATCTGCTTCACCGTGATATGGTAATGCATTAAATTTTGAATAAATATCGAGCATCTCTTGTGGTATATTACTTTTGGTGTTAAATGGAGGAGGCACCTAACAAAAACGAGCCAACTCATTACTATCTCAGTAATTTCACCACAAATAGATTAACATTAAACTATTTATTTTTAAACTAAATAATCTTGAAGAAAATCTTGACATAGTATGACGTTCGATATGTGCTTATGTCTAACTGTTTAATATTTATTAGTATAACTTTTTGGTTTGCAGTAAATAGTAATAGTGGTGCAAACACACCTATAAACTACGATGGAGGGATATTTTATGAATAACATTCGTGAAGGATTAATCCCAACAATTTTAGGATCTGCTGTTACTGCTACTGGCTATGCATTAAAGCAAAAAAGTGGTTCTAACAAAATGATTGCCAATACTGTATTCGGTTTCGGTTTAGCGCATATTGTATTAGGTACAATAGATCTTATTGAACATCGTCGTTAAGAGGAGGAGAGCTCATTTTCGGGCTCTCTTTTTAATTACAAGTAGAAAAAGTCTCTGTTAAAAATGGAAGGTTAGGATTCATCTATTTTTTTCCTATCCATCTCCTTAAGTTTATTATTGCGTAAAAATTATGGATTATTATATTTTAAAACTATACATCTCCTTTATTTTCCAATAAAATAAAGGAATAGCTTTAAAATATTAGGAGATGCTGAAATGAAAAATTATCCCAATTGTGATCTTATCGAATAAGAGATATCCATTAAATTAAGTGAGAGAGAAAAATATAGTCTTAACGCTACTCATGAGGATAAAAAATTTATTCAAAAAAAATAATTCAGTATATAGATTGTACTGTCACCATTAAAAATACGAATTCTGAAACAATTATTTGTACGTTTTAACCAAAGAAAAAAAGACTAGTTACAGATAATCTTGATATTATTGAATTTCTTATTATTCATGAATAATAAAGCAGACTTAGAATCGTATTAATAAATCTATGAATGAGGAAAAATATATGATAAATCCAATTACTTCTACAATCGTCTTTTTTTCATATTTAATACTATTTATTATTTTGAGAATTGTTTTCTTTAATTTTGCTTTCAAAACACATAAACGACCACTTTCAATGTTTTATGATACGACGCTTGTTATCGCAACGACAATTTGGTTAATTACTATTAGAGAAATCATTTGGTTTAATTACGAATCATCAATACTTTGGCTAGGTGTAATACTTTATGTAGTAGCTATTTGTGATTTTGGCTATAATATTTATCAATTTAAAAATATAAAGCATTCAACTAATTGATTTCGTTGAATGCTTTCAAAGGTTACTCTAGATGTCTAAAGGGATCTTTCAGTACACTTATTTTACTTCTTCCATAAACGTTCTAAGATTTTCAACTATTTCTTTAGATCTGGTATGGTGTAAATAGTGATCTCCCTCAAGTGTCATCACTTTTCCATGTACTGAGTGTTTGACTTGCTCTTCATGAAGATTTATCCAATTTTCAACTGTTTCATCTTCTGTCACAAATAAAATAAGCGGTAGCTCTTTAGGAAATGTTAGATTTTCTGCTGCTGTAAAGTTTCTATAAAAGTTTTTCATTTCATTGGAGGTGCTAGTATTATAAAAGTTTTTTAGAGTAATCATCCTTATTTGCTCTTTTGTCTCGTCATCATAAGGTAGTCCTGCATATGGATCTGCATCTTCTATTTTCATTATCAATCTACCTATCCCTGATTTTTTAAGAATTTGAAATGTTTTTATAGGAAACTTCGTATCCATGCCACCCTGTGTTGGTACACTGCTGTCGATACCAACAAATGCACTGACCTCGTTTGGATATTTATTTACATAATCTAACCCGTAAATACCTGTAATGGAATGACCCATGAGAATATATTGGTCAATATTCAATTGTTGTAGGACTTCATGAATTTCACTTACAATATTGTCTGTGCTTCTTTCTGTATCTGTATCATCACTTAATCCATATCCAAAAGGCTCAATTATGACGACCTTATAATATGGAGCTAGCTCTTTCACAAGCGGCTTAAAATCAAGTGCTGGGGCCGCTGTTCCAAAACCTGGTAGTAGCACCACTGTTTCTTCGCCATCTCCTTGAATTGTGACATTCATATTTTGTCCGTTTACGGATACAAGCTGACCATAGGATTCTATTTTTCCTTGTTCTATTTTGTTGCATACAATGTTTACGATAAATACAATCGCTAGTGCAAGGACAATTGCCACAGCTATTATGCCAATTGATTTAAGTATAATTTTTAATACTTTATTCATCTGTAGACACGAGAGGTTAGAACACCGTTGAGGTCGTTTTTCACCTGTACTCGTGCTTTCCCTCCTTTTCATAACACCTTGATGATTTCTGTTGGCTTATTCCAGCTTCTTTATAGGCTGCTAATGAAAGTGTATATGTTGAAGATATATTCTCTATGACAACAATATGAACGCAATATGAACTATAAAAAAATGTTACAACTTATGTTCACAAGTCGTAACATTTAGAATTGGTTTTAATTTGTTGGTGCTATGATAGGTAATGTGACAATGAAAGTCGTGCCTTGCCCAAGCTGGCTTTGCACTTGGATGTCTCCTTGATGAAGCGATACAATCTGTTTCACAATAGCCAGTCCCATACCACTTCCGTCATATTTACGGCTATGGGAGCGATCAGCCTTAAAAAAACGCTCGAATATACGCTTTTGATCCTCTAAAGAAATTCCAATACCCATATCAGCTACTCGGACTATTACGTTATTGGCCTCTTGTTTGATACTGACATCAATCATATCACCGTCATTTGAAAATTTGATGCTATTGGTAAAAATATTTGTCCATACCTGATTTAATTGATCATAATCAGCCATTAGGTGAACAGCCTGTAAATTGACATTAAAATGGATGTTTCGAGCAGACCATTGCGGCTGAATTGCGATGATAACACGCCTAATTTGTTCATCAAGGCTAAATGTAACAAGCTGTAATTGCTGTGCCTTTGATTCAAGCAAACTCAGCTTTAGTAGACTATCACTCATCTTGGACATTCGATTGGCTTCAGCAATGATAATATCGAGATAACGGCTTTTCTCGTCTTCAGAGAGGTCGACTTGCTTCAGTGCTATAGCATAACCGGATATTGAAGTAAGTGGCGACTGTACTTCATGAGAGACGTTGGATACGAAATCTCTTCGCATCTGCTCAAGCTGCTGTAAATCGTGTGCCATTTCTTCAAAGCTCCGAGCCAAGGTACCTAACTCACCCGTTTGCTTAATATTCAGCTCGACATTGAAATCTCCTCCTGCTATATGCCTAGTAGCTTTTGTTAATTTTTTGATTGGCTTTACAAAAAACATCGCCGCTACTAAAAACACTAGGCTTCCTAATACAAGGGCATATGTTGAAAAATTCAATATCAATTTTATTGCAAACGAGGTAGAAGGTAAGGAGATTGGTTCTACAAACATCGCTTTGGTACCCATTTCAGTTGTTAAAGGCATTCCTAAGAGAGTAGATGAAACACCACTTGACTCCACTTGAACAACCTCTCCAGCCAAAACTTTTCTGACCTGTTCATTTGTCACATCTGCAAATTTATCGCCGTTCAACTCTCCGTAACTTTGAAACTGCCCCGTTTCTTCATAAATGCGTATATGATAGGATTGGAGCTGATTCATTTCACTTACGAATGTCACCGCTTCATTATATGGTAATGTATCAAAAATCAGCACGATGTCCTGTCCAAAGTTCAGTAAGGGGATTTGCAAGTTTTCGTTCAATTTATCTTTGAACACCCATGTTGCCACGAAAAAGGAAATGATTGTACCTCCAATTACGGCAACTAAGAATGTTACTACGACACGTGTATATAAAGATCGAATCATTCATAAACCTCAAGCCGATAGCCAAGCCCACGTACCGTCTCTATTTGAAATTCTGTTGAAGTTATGAACCTCTCCCTTAGGCGCTTTATATGTACATCGATAGTTCGGTTATCTCCTGCAAAATCAAGCCCCCAAACCTGATCAATTAGCTGCTCCCGTGTATAGACCTGTCCTGGTGTTTCAGCAAGCTTATAAAGCAATTCAAACTCTTTGAGCGGCAGCGAAATAGATTCGACTCCTCTCATAACCTTATATGTTTGACGGTCAAGTGTAATAGTACCAAGCTTAATTGTCTGTGTGGAGCCAATTTTATAGCGCTTCAGCAATGCCTTTATACGAACCGTTAACTCTAGCGGATCAAATGGCTTTGTCAAATAATCATCCGTTCCAAGTTCGAAGCCCTTCACTTTCTCCCATGTTTCACCTCTTGCAGTCAGCATAAGTAACGGGAGTTCAGTATTTGCTCTACGTAGCTCCTTACATAAAGTCCACCCATCCATCGTCGGCATCATAATATCAAGCACAACAAGATCAACATGTGTTGCGTGATAAATGGACAGTGCTTCCTTCCCATCCTTTGCTTCAATTGTTGTGAATCCATCTTTGCGCAAAAATAGGCAGACGAGTTCGCGAATGTTCGCATCGTCGTCAGCAACAAGTATAGTAGGCATTCGTTTCCTCTTTTCCATTCTAGATTTACGTTACAATTATACAATATATTTAATTCTATTACATTTTGGAGCTCGTATCCGTTAGCAGCATAATCTTTTCATAAAAAAAGACTGTAAACAAACATAAGTTCATCTACAATCTCAGTATTATCCTTCGTTTTCAAATCTCTATTTATACAATTCCTTATAAACGATTACTTTTAAAGCCATTATCTCTTCCTCTGTTAATTTCCCTTGAACTTCTTGAAGAACCTCATCCTTCGTCATTGAACCATTTTGTACTTTTTCTCGGATAGTATTCAGCTCCGAGATTCCCACTTTTTGAATTAAGACTTTGGTAGCCTCTTCTTTTGTTGTAAATGGCAATTTGCTGCTGTCAGCCGTTTTTGCCTCCTCCATAAACGACTTTAGTTCAGGATCACTTTCAATCGTTTGCTTAATTTCTTCGATTTCACCACTATTCTCTAATTCTGTTGAAATCGTCTCAGCTATTTTATCGGAGGCAAACTTCGTACCGTAGTGATACACTCCGTAACCAACAACGCCTAGGAAAATTAAAAATATTAGCAGGAATTTAATGAATCTCATATTCTCACACTCCCTCTATAAATGTTGATATATCAATGGTTCACGCCACTTTTACGTGTCAAAAAAATTTTTTTCGACACATCCATCTATCGTTATTTTGTATT
>NZ_JBNNMG010000089.1:0-17847 GCF_050272555.1 Lysinibacillus sp. NPDC047702
AGCGTTCGTCCTGAGCCAGGATCAAACTCTCCATAAAAGAAATTTGATTAGCTCAAATTGTTTTGCTGGCATCAATTTTGATGTCCAAATTTTTTTGTTTTGTTCACCAACAGAAGCTAGCTACTAAAAACTTTATTGATTACGTTTTGCTTGTTCAGTTTTCAAGGTTCATGATTCAGTCGTTTTTCAGCGACTTCTTTATATTAACACCTTACTCAATTCCTGTCAATCACTTTTCGAAAAAAGTTTTTTGAAGTTATCAAGTTTTGCTATGTCTTAGCGACAATTAATATAATACAATATTATTATATTTGACGTCAATACTTTTTATAAAAAAAAATATCGAGGTATTAGTATATACCTCGACTACAAGCATACTACAAGTCCTTACTCTATTTCCAGAGCCTCGTTATTCACCTTGTAATGTCGATGGAATATCATTTCACTTTTGGCAGCGATCGGTTCGACAAGAATATAGCCTTTGTCCACTAGATATTCCACAAATACCTCTAAATCAACTGAGTAGTTTACGAGCTCATGATGATCATGCAACTCTTGAATTGTCCAAGCCTCTTTAGATTGCATTACTTCTAATATATGTTGGGCACCGTCTCTAGTACGTGAATGTATCAAAAATTCACTTGCTAAAAACAATAGCTCTAAACGTTTTTCTATCGGTTCATTACTCGAAACAAGCTCTTCATATAATTTATAAATCGCAGGCTCAATTTTTTTCACTTGTGCCCAGACAGTTACTTCAGGATAAAGCCCGCTATCAATAATGGACAAACGACCCAAATGATGTAACGAATCTACAACATGATTATAAGCATCAAGGTAGCTTCCCTTATCAAAATATTCTTTCCCTTCTAAATAGCGTCGAATTAGCTTGGAAAATTGAATGCCTGTTTTAATCTTGCGTCCACTGAACGGGAACTCCTGTAATTCAATTTTCAGTTTATGAAGAAACTCATTGCGATCAAACAATACTCTGCCAAAGAAAATCCAGTCAACAACTTTTCTATTAGAGCCAATTAGCAGCCATTTTCGTATCAACTTCTCTGTAACAGTATGTAAAGCTATTTTATTTCCTTCATATAAGTAATGTTTCGTAAAAACTGGCTTTTCCGCTTCCTTTACAATAATTAGTAAGACTGTATCAAATGTATCTGTAACATTACTTTGTTCTTCACGCTTTTCTACTAAAATAACTCCTATTGTATTCGACTGACTCGCGCGTTCCTGGTATATTGGACGCAAAACTTGCTCCATGTTCAGCCCCCCTATTTATTTACAACCTTTTATTTCGTTAAAAATTCGACATACTCTAAAAGTATTCCTTCTTTCCATGTTCCCAAAGCTAAAATACTTTGTTCTTATATGTTATAGTAGATTTTAGATTGGGAGGCAAGATAATATATGAAACCTTACAAAAATAAAATTAATAAAATACGTTCATTTGCATTAGCCCTAATTTTTATTGGCTTTATCGTTATGTATGGAGGAATTTTCTTTAAAAACAATCCTATTCTCGTCTTAATTTTTATGACACTGGGCGTTCTATGCATCATTGGTAGTACAGTTGTGTATGCTTGGATTGGGCTTCTTTCAACACGAGCGGTTCAAGTAGAATGTCCTAATTGCCATAAACACACAAAAGTATTAGGTCGTGTAGATATGTGTATGTATTGTAATGAGCCATTAACACTGGATCCAACTTTAGAAGGAAAAGAATTTGATCAATCTTATAATAAGACAAAAAAATCCTAGCCCTTATGAGAGCTAGGATTTTTTATTGCACTTTTGCAGATACATCTTTACACGATGGACAAGTACCGTATATCTCTAAGCGATGCGAATGTACATCAAAGCCTGTTACTTGTGATGCAAAATGTTCAATTTCATCGAGACCAGGATAATGGAAATCGACTATTTTCCCACAGCATTCACAAATCATGTGATAATGATCATTTGTAACGAAATCAAAGCGACTCGAAGCGTCACCATAGGTTAGTTCCTTCACTAAACCAACCTCTCGAAATACGCGAAGGTTATTATAGACAGTTGCTACACTCATATTTGGGAATCTTCCTTCAAGTGCTTTATAAATTTCATCGGCAGTTGGATGTGCCATTGATTGAATTAAATATTCCAAAATAGCATGACGCTGAGGAGTAATACGTACACCAGTTGTTTTTAACGTGTCAAGGGCATCCTGTAAATGCGTTGCAGACATCGCCATGCACCTCTTCCATAAATATTCTTAATTTATAATTGTTATAATTAGTGTAGCGAATTAGGCTTAGTTCTGTCAATCGTACACCTTCTAAAACAACAACAATTTTCTAATGAGGGCATATAATCTCTCCAACTTGAATGATCATTGATCTGTTTCCAATTTGTAAGTTGATTACCGTTTAGCAAGACGCTTTCCTAAAATATAGTCTGCACTTCAATCAACACATCACCACCTTTGATGATGACTTAATAGCCTCTTGATAAATCCATCATATTTTCTAAATCCTTTTCACCACGTAACCATTTCTCTAAACTTGGCTTAAAAATTTCTAAGCTACGTTCAACATATCGTGAAGAGTGACTTGAAATATGTGGAGATACAATAACATTCGGTAAAGACCATAATGGATGATCTGCTGCTAATGGCTCTTGTTCAAATACATCTAAAACAACATAGCCAATTTCGCCTGCTTGAATGGCATGAATTAAAATATTTTCATCTACTAAGTTACCACGTCCAAAATTCATAAAGATGGTATTAGTTTTCATTGCTTTAAAATGCTCTTGTTTCAAGAGATGTGTTGTTTCATCCGTTTTAGGTAATACAGAAATGACGATATCAGCCTTAGGTAAAGCTTCTATTAATTGATCAAAACACACTATGTTATCCATATACGTCGCTTCTTTCCCTGAACGGTTACAGCCAATAGTTGTTACACCAAAAGCCTGTAATAAACGACCTACCTCTGAGCCAATAGCGCCTGGTCCTAGAATAAGCGCAGTACTGTCTCGTAATTCAGATTGCTTTGCTTTTTTTGACCATTCACTTTTCTTTTGTTGCTCATACATCCATGGCAGCGCACGTTTAATAGCTAAAATATGAGCAAGCATCGATTCTGCCATTGGCGTTTTGTGAATACCTCGCACATTCGAAACTAAGATATTTCGTTCAATAATAGCTTGAGCTGGCATTTTTTCAATTCCAGCCGAGGCCACAAAAATCCACTTCAGATTTGTTGCATAATTCATATTTTCATTATTTAAATCCTCACCATATGTAACAAGTACATCTGCTCTTTTCAACTCATCAATGGATAAGCCAGTCTCAAAAATAAAATCAACCTGTGGAAACTCAGCAACTAACGGCTCACGTAAATCAGGTCTTGGTTCAAATGTAAAATAAATTCTCATTTTGCTGCCTCCCATTCTGCTAAATAGGTATATACCTCTCCAATATGATTTTTCACACGTACCTTGCGCCAAGCTCTGAGAAGATTCCCCTCTGTATCAATTAAAAATGTTGAGCGTTCTATTCCCATATACTCACGTCCATACATCTTCTTCAACACCCATACGCCATATGCCTCTGCAACTACATGATCCTCATCCACAAGAAGGGAGAATGGCAGTCCATGCTTATCAATAAATTTGGTATGCTTTTTTGCA
Organism: Lysinibacillus sp. NPDC047702; assembly: GCF_050272555.1. Lineage (NCBI taxonomy): Bacteria > Bacillati > Bacillota > Bacilli > Caryophanales > Bacillaceae > Lysinibacillus > Lysinibacillus sp. NPDC047702. The sequence goes on from NZ_JBNNMG010000089.1 coordinate 3,685, forward strand.
TCATCAGGGCTGATACCAAGCACAACTGCATTTAGTTGACTAAAATCCTCATGCTTGTCACGGAAATCGCATGCCTCAGTCGTGCATCCAGGTGTCATATCTTTTGGATAAAAATAGACTATAACATTTCGTCCTCTGAAATCTGCTAATTTTACCGTTTCTCCTCTTTCATTTATAAGAGAAAAATCTGGCGCTTTTTTTCCTTCTATTAAAGTCACAATAATCTCCTCCTCTGTAGGTTCTATTTTACTCCAATTGATAAAACAAGTCATATCCCTTAATTTCTTTGGATTTCTGACACTGATAGGTCTACAATAGAGTACGTATAAAGACATAGGAGGCAATCATATGAATCACACAAAATCTGAGGCAATACATGCGGAAGCGCTACAGCATATCGTTGGTGGTGTAAATAGCCCTTCTCGTTCTTATAAAGCAGTGGGTGGTGGCTCACCTGTAGCAATGATTCGTGGTAAGGGAGCTTACTTTTGGGATGTTGACGGCAATCGTTATATTGACTATCTAGCGGCATATGGACCTATCGTAACTGGACATGGTCACCCACATATTGCGAAGGCTATTGCACATGCAGCTGAAAATGGTACATTGTTTGGAACCCCGACTGAATACGAGGTTACTTTTGCTAAAATGCTAAAAGAAGCAATCCCATCTATGGATAAGGTACGTTTTAATAACTCTGGTACAGAAGCAGTAATGACAACTATTCGTGTTGCACGTGCCTATACAGGACGTACGAAAATAATGAAATTTGCAGGTTGCTACCACGGTCACTTTGATTTAGTATTAGTAGCTGCTGGTTCAGGTCCTGCTACATTAGGAACACCAGACTCAGCAGGTGTAACGACTTCTACTGCTGAGGAAGTAATTACTGTACCGTTTAATAATCCTGACGCCTTTACTGAAGCAATGGATAAATGGGGCAAAGAAATTGCTGCTATCTTAATAGAACCAATCGTAGGGAACTTCGGTATTGTTGAGCCAAATCCCGGTTTCCTAGAGCTAGTACATGCTACTGCAAAAGAAACAGGAGCATTGACTATTTATGATGAGGTTATCACAGCATTCCGCTTCCATTATGGTGGCGCTCAAAACTTACTTGGACTAACACCTGATTTAACAGCACTTGGGAAAGTTATTGGTGGTGGTCTACCAATCGGTGCATACGGTGGACGTAAAGAAATAATGGATACAGTTGCACCACTTGGTCCAGCCTATCAAGCAGGAACTATGGCTGGAAACCCTGCATCGATGCAGGCTGGTATTGCCTGCTTAGAAGTGCTACAAACGCCAGGGATTTACGATGAAATGGATAAACTAGGTGGAATTTTAGAAGATGGTATTTTGGCTGCAGCTAAAAAGCATGGAGTGACAATCACATTAAATCGTCTCAAAGGGGCACTAACTATTTACTTTACAGATGTGAAAGTAGAAAACTATGATCAAGCAGAAAGCGCTGACGGAGAAATCTTTGGTCGCTTCTTCAAATTAATGCTTAATCAGGGTATCAATCTAGCTCCATCGAAATATGAAGCATGGTTCTTAACTACTGAACATACTGAAGCGGATATTCTGGAAACAATTAAAGCGGTAGATTATGCATTTTCTCAACTATAAACCATCACATTACAAAGGCGACTCGTTAGTATGAGTCGTCTTTTTCTTATGCCAGCATACAAATCTATGTATTTTATGAGCACTTCCTTCTATAATGTAAAGAAGCTTAAAAATTTTAGACAGAAAGGACATCCATATTTTCTATGAAATTAGGTGCCCGTGTATTTAAAACTGGTGTTGCCATCGTGCTAGCACTCTTTATTGCGGAGTTGCTAAATCTCTCTTCTCCCGTTTTTGCTGGAATTGCTGCAATTTTTGCTATTCAACCATCGATTTATCGATCCTATCAAACGATTGTTGAGCAAGTACAAGCAAATATAATTGGAGCTACCATCGCGGTCATTTTCGGCTTGCTTTTTGGTCACCATGTAGTAGCTGTTGGCATAGCTGTTATTACTGCTATCGGTATAATGTTGAAATTTAAACTTGAAAAATCACTGTCTCTAGCACTCGTAACAGTTGTTGCCATAATGGAGATTCAAGGAGACGACTTCCTGACATTTGGTCTTTTTCGCTTTATTACCATATTAGTTGGGGTGTTAGCAGCCTTTGTTGTTAACCTAGTCTTTTTACCACCAAAGTATGAGGTAAAACTTTTCCGAAAGATTTACTTTTTACAAGATGATATTATTCGATGGACACGACTTGCTGTTCGTCAGGCTTCTGAACATACATCTACAAAGGGAGCATTAAGTAAATTTAAAAATCGTATGTTACGAGTTGATACATTGTATGATTTCTATAAGGAAGAACGCAATTACTTCAAAAATAAAAAGTATGTTAAAGTACGTAAATTAGTGGTCTACCGTCAAATGATTTTAACATCTAAAAAAAGTTTAGAATTGCTGCAACGTTTGCATAATCATGAAAACGAGTTGGCTCAGCTACCTACACAATTTCACTTAATGATTCAGGAGCGACTTGACTTTTTACTTACGTATCATGAACAGCTGCTATTAAAATATACAGGAAAGCTAAAGCCTGAGCATTCTGAATGGAGTAAAAACATCGACTATATTCAACGTAATGAATTGATGGAAATTTTCATCAAACAAATAACCTATGCACATGAGGAAGGCGATACGGAATTTTCGAGCTATCACCTGCTTTATATTTTATCCCGTATACTAGACTACGAAGAAAATTTAGAGCATTTGGATACGCTTATTGTGTCCTATCAAAGCTATCATGGGCATGAGATTAATGTGGAGTTAGAAGATGAGTTTATATAGCAAATGAAATATGTAATTTTACGACAAATTGACTAGTATCAATTTGTCGTTTTTTGATATTTTATATAAATCTGTAAATATTTTTAAACTTTGATACAATATAATTAAATGTAAAAATAAGGGGTGTCAATATTCATGGTAAATTTAAATAAAATTGAATTAACTAAAAAAGGTCAATTCGTTAACTTAACAAAATCACAAAATCAAGAGATTGGTGAAATTCTAGTTAATTTAAACTGGAATCAGAGAACTGAGAGAAATTCAGGCGGCTTTTTTTCTTCTTTATTCGGCACAAACTCTAAAGGAGGGATTGATTTAGATTTAGGATGTCTATATGAAATGACAGATGGTAGTAAAAGTTGTGTTCAGGCTCTTGGTAATGCTTTTGGTAGTTTGCATTCTGCCCCTTTTATTGAACTAGATGGTGATGATCGTACTGGTATGTCAAGTAGCGGTGAAAATTTACGCATTAATGGAAACAAGGTAAGAGACATTAAACGAGTGCTAGTTTATACATTTATCTATGAGGGAGTAGCAAACTGGGCTGAAGCTGATGGGATTGCAACAATCAACTACGGAACAGGTCCTAGCATTGAAGTTCGCTTAAACGAGCATCGTAATGGCAAAAATATGTGTGCAATAGCTATGATTGAAAATGTAAATAATGAGACATTTAAAGTTGAACGACTTGTTGAATATTTTAAGGGGCATCAAGATATGGACAAAGCCTACAATTGGGGGCTATCATGGCGTTCAGGCAGAAAATAAGCAGTTACTAACACTTGCAACTTATACATATTAAGTACCTTAGAGTGCATTTTTCAAAGTTTACTGTATATTGGAGTTTCTCAGTTACATGAAATACAAAAGAAGCTGACATCATTTCTTTTAAATGATGTCAGCTTTTAAAGATTCACGTCCTTAATGCCATCAGTTGTGCCTCTGATATCTTACGCTGTGCTGTTAATTCACTTTGAAGCTTACGATAATTAGTAATACCCGCAATAATAGTATCCCACATTTCCTCAAGTGTTTGTGTTGTTTCAGATTGCTGAGCTAGAGCAGTGCTCAATTGAACTGCTTCATTACTGACTCCTCCAAACTGCTTCACACGATTTTCAAAGGCTGATGCAGATTGACTCTGTAATTGCTGCTGCCTTTCATTCACCGCATTCATTATTCCCATTTTAAATACAGGGATGGTCTTAACAAAAGCACCATTAATTTGTTCAATCAATTCACTATTACCATTACGTAGCATCTCGATTTGCGGGGCTGTTAAAATGGCAACCATACGTGATTTCTCCAACTCATCTATTTTCTGTTGCATCAACTCGACAATTGCTTGTAAACGATTAAGCTCCATTTTTGCGACTTGATTGCCAGCCTCGCTCTGTTTTTCATACATAGGTATTAGTGTTGTTTGCACTTCATGTAATTTCATATCTGCTGCGACAATATATTTTTCAAGCTCAAGGTAGAACATCAAATCCTCATTATATAACCGAGCCAGTACTCGATTATCCTTCGCTAATTCCTCTTCCATAAGCACAAATTGATAATGAATTTTTTCAATATCTCTACTGAGTACATTGTATTTCGTAAATAAATCATCTTCTTTTTTGGTTTTACGTGAAAATAGCTTCTTAAAAAAACCCTTTTGCTCAGCAAAATCTTTTTTATCAAATGTCAACATTAAGGCTTCAAGCTGTTTAAATAATTCTCTTGATTCATAGGATGCTGATTGGGTGATTAAGTCTAAAATTTGATCTGCGAATTTTGCTAATTTTGTAGCTGGCTCTCTTCCCAATGCCATTAAGTCCAGCTGATTTTTTACATTAATCTGATTGGCAATTTGTTGTACCTCTGCATTTTCCCATAATTGTTGTTTGACGGCTTCTGCTGTTTCCACTGTCAATTGTTCAATTGTCGTAGGGTTATTTGACATTCGTGCCGCCTCCTTCCTGTCATCAGAAAAAACGATTAAAGAGCTTTTTAATGATTTTATCTGGTGCAGATTTTTGCTGCTTTGGTTCTTCATAGGGCAAGTCAAATAGCATATGCTCTAAACGGTGTACATCGTATGAATCCTCTTGCAAGTGCCTTTCTAAGTCTAGTTTGCCTGTCGGGTTATAAAATACAATATCCATACCAAAACGATTTAAAAACGCCAGTAATGCAATGTCCTCACGTGATAAAGCAGGCTGCTGCGGCGCTTGATATAAGACAAGTTTAGGTACCTCTTGAGAGTAGTCAAAGCTCTGCAGTAATCGCAGTATATCCTGTGGAATCATCGTCATCTGCTTAAATAAAAATAACTGTAAATCATATAAATTCTCATTTGACTGTTGTTTTAACATGGGTTGTTCACATGAAGTTTTTATCGTGTGAGCCATTGCACGCTGTAGCTCTAATGGTAACTCTCCATACTGCCACCAATCACTTTGCATAATGCGCTCCACTGATAGCTCACCATTTACTAAGCAATGCTTATAGTGAAAATGGAAGTTGGCCTTGCTCGTTTTTGAATAAGGGAACTCCTGCACAAAAACGGTTTGCGGACTTGCCAATAATTGATGCATATAATCCCAGTATTCTTCACGTCGGCTCGACACCCCACTAATTTTTGCAAATATTACTGGAATGACTACTTCATCACCGATAACTTCAAATTTCGGTCGAACCATTGCCTTCTCTTTCGCATAAATAAATATATCATCATAGGTCATTCTTAGTGTTAAGGAGCGTGGCATAAGATCTTTAAATTGCCAAGGCTTAAAGACTCCTGATTGCCGATCATGCATTAATTGTTCAAAATGCTGACTTGAACGATAACCTACAGTTGCCTGACGATCGCGTAACTTGTCAGGAAATGGCTGTAAAGTTGTTTCATTTGCATACGAATAACTGATAGAAAACGAATCTGTAGAATCAATCTCTGCAAATTCATCTATTTTAGCCGGATGAAAAATCAATACATCACAGCCAAGCTCCATTAATAGTAATAGAAAATAAAGCTGACTAATAGTCGTTTCTCCATACCAAACAACCTTAGGGAAATCATCTGTCGGCTTCATTGCCTTTGTCCATTGAATCCAATGATTTTTTAACCACTTCACCATATCAATTAAAAAACGACGAAATTCATTTGCTAGCAGGCCTAAAGATTGTTGTTGCTGAAAAAGCTCTACAACTTTAATGGTTGCTAGCTGTAAATGTCGATTCATTACACTATCATCGTGCTTGGGTATTAATTGATATCCATACATCATTGCCACTAATCGATTAATAGACAGCCCTTTAGGTGTTTGCTGATGTTGTTCTAGAATCGTTTGTATGGCCTGAAAATCTTTTTGATCAATATTCTTATTTAATTCTTCACTTAAAATATGAATATTTTGGTTTTGTGACATGGTAAATAATGAATTGAAATAATCATCTTCTTCAATTGGAACTCCTAGTACACGTACAGCAATTCGACTAAAAGTTATTTGTTGTGATGTTTCCTCATATAATGCACGATTCTTTGGTGAATCTCGAAACGCCTGTAGCCAATCATCAGGATTACGCTCCAACACTGATTGAATTGTGATTGTTTGCATACAAACGCACCTCCTAGAAATCATCCTCAGCATATGCTTAAGAATTCATTTGCCATAGAATGGTCTTACCTATGACAACAAATCAATATTTAAAACTATATTACCGTTTGTTGTGTGGCAATTTGTAAAACTGCTTCAAGCAAATCTTTTGTAAATGCTTCACCATTATGAATTGAGTAGGTAGCATTCGGTAGAACCTTTGGCTGTTTATCCTTTAAATCTCCGTGATTCGGTGTAAAAGCTAAATCAGCCATTGATAGCATTCCATAATCCATAATAGAATCGCCTGCTGCTATATGCACATCGTATGTACAAAATTCCTTCATATATTCTATTGCCGCTTCCTTTGTCAGTACCTTGGGCATAAAATACAATTTTTTTCCTTGTAGAAGAACGTACCAGCCATGGGCGTCAAACTCCTGAATCATTACTTGTAATTCATCCTGGCGTAAAATTTCAATATCCACATGATGTACATAAAATAGATCATCTATATAGAAAGAACGTTGTAGCCATGCATCGGATTTGACCGTTTGAAAAAGCTTTAACATATCCCCTCGTGGAATGGAGGAATCTTCAATACGTCTACATAGTGTTTTCGTCCATTTGTCATATGGCTGACCCTTTTCTAATATTGTACCCCCATTGCTTGTAATTGCAAAAGTAGGGCACAAGTCATTAATAAAATGTATTCTCTGATATTGATGCAAAGCTCTTGTCGTAACAGGTACAAATAGTGTTTGTTGATGTACCTGCTGCAATAAAGTTGCTGTTGCATTTGTCATCATACTCATGTCTTTATTATCATTCTGCTCAACTACAACTGTCTCTGTAACTGGCGGAAACATCTCCATCATACGTTTAGAATAAATAAGTGTTCTATCTAAATCTGATGTAAATAGTATCATCTTATTCTCCCCTACAATTCTTTTATTAAGCCGCAACATGCATAGGACATCTTTGAATATTGTTCTATCAATACATTTTTTTCACGAGCTAATAATAAAATGTGTTCCAGCTCATGTATGTACTGTGGATTAATTAGGATTTTCCAAGGGATTCGTCGAAGTAAAACTCTTGTTGTTTCCCCAACACCAGGTTTGATAAAATGAATATTTTCAATACCAAAATCCCGCTGAATCTTTTGTACTGACTTCATTCCCTCCCAAGTAATTGGAGTGATGGGTTGCTCCTGAAGTTGCCGTACAATCTCACTCTGCACTTTTTCAAAGCATGTGACAATACGTTCTATGTACAAGTTTGAAACATCCATATCCTCTAATTCTTTGTAGTATTTTGCACCATGAAAATCTTTCTCATCCATAAACTGTAGATTTAAAACTGTTCTACTCACCAATCCAGATACAGTAGAATTTAAACAAGCAGATGGAATTAAAAAATCTTCACGTGTTCCATAAATGGCGGCACAATGACCTGGATCTGCCAAAACAGCTAAATTGGCATTCAATTGTACTTGATGTTGTGTATTAAATTTTTGACAAGAATGTAGTAATTCATTGGTAATAGCCCCCTTACCCGTCCAACCATCAATAAATTGAAGACAACCTTGCGGATGTTGTGTCAAAATGTAACGAATTGCTGTTTCATCAAACCCACGACCACGCAGAATAGAAATTGAGTAATGTGGAACATTCACCTTATAGTGCATTTGTATATATCGTTTGATTAAAATGCCAATTGGTGTACCTGCTCTCGCCAAACTAACTAGTATTAAATTGTCCAGTCCTCTATTTTGGATGATTTGTTCTGCTACTACACCAACAGCTATTGCTATTCTTTCAGCGTAAGTATTTAAAGTTTTATAAAATAGATCCATATATGTTTTAGATGGTTGATATTCCATTGGTAGCATTTCAGAATAGTGCGTACCTGTCTGGATAAGTTGTTCACGCTTTTCATTATCCATTTCAAGAAAAACATTACTAATATCACGCAATAAAAAAATAACATCCTCTGAAGTATAGCTCCCCATTTTATCTGGCTGTAAAGTCGATATCATCGTTCTACCTCCATTTCATGCATACAAATCACATATATTTTTGTACTACTGATGGATTGTAGTACCTCTATCACCCGGGCAATTATCTCTTTACTTGCTATACGTTCCACAATAAAGAAAAGTTCCGAATATGGCCGATTTTGTATATTATATAAATAATTTTCAACCCCATTGTTCTCTGGGCTTTCAAAGACTATTTTTTCTGTTATCGTATAGTCTAGTTCATCTGTACAATAGATTGGACTACGGGTCGACGATTGAAAATAAACATCTTCCCCTAAATAAGAAGCAATTTGCATAGGGACATACATAAATTCCCCTGTTCCGACAACAAGTGCTGGCCCATCCGTTCGTAGCTCTCTTAATTGCTTGGCGATTGCCTGTAACACTTTCTTTTGTTCGATATGCTGAATGGATGTTAACATAAATCTTCCTGTCGCTAGTACATAAGGTTGATTGTTTACAAGACCATTCTCTGCAATAGAACGATAGAATTTGCGATCAAGAGATTCTTTGGTTGATAATAGTGTCATGTCCCGTGCAGCACATGTTGTTATTTTAGGTTGCTCGATTGCTAAATTTGGTGTCCCACTACAGTTAAATTGACCGCACATAATTGCGATGAATTCAATAGAGATTCCCCATTGCTCCTCTAATTGCCGAAAGACTATTTGCTGCTGTTCTGAACGCCAATCTAAAATAGATAGCACAGCATACTCCCTAACAAGAGGAAATTTTTGTCTTAATGTTTGAATAATATTAATAACTGTATTTCCAGTAGTAATCTCATCATCGATTAACACAATGCGCTTAGCTTGCAGTAAAATATTAGGCTCCTCTGTATAAATACTATGGCTTGTCGCATGAGAATGTTCTTCCTCAAATGTAACAAATGGTTCGAAATCCGGAAGTACTTCACGCGTGGTATGGATATACATGGCATTTGTTTGGAATGCATTAAATACGGCATGTCCAAGTGCAGTGGCTGTCTCAGCAAATCCAATAAACAATGTTTCCTCAGTCAACTGCATGCATTCCTCCGTGGAATTCTGAACTTCATCCAACTTTGTGCATTCTTTTATTGCTTTTACAACAGATGGCATAGCAATCACACGTTGACCAGTAAGATGCTGATTATACATCATGGCTAGAAGGGTTCCAGTAAGTAATGGCACTTGCGGGCGAACAGCTAAATGCTTACCAAGCACGGTGCTCACAAACAAAAACTGTCTCTTCTTATTAATACGTGCCGCCATTTTAAATAAATCTGTCAATGCAAAATTGTGGGGATTATGAGCGACTTCAATATCGATTGTATAATTTGGCAAAATTCTTAGTTTACTCATTTGTTGATGCATAAACACTACCACCTATTTCAGAATTTAATAATAGTGAGGCAAAATCTAAAGATTCATGATAAACGCCATAGACATGTGCCTGTTTTATGATTCGCTGTGCCCATCTCATATGTGGTTTAATTTCATTCATTTTATTAGCATAGTGACTTTTCATAACACCTTTGCGACCATCACTATTTTCTACAATACTTAATGCATCTAAATACTCCTCATACGAAATAGCATATAGTGCATGAACAACACGGATATGACTAGGATGAATGACCGTTTTACCCATAATGCCGTTCTGTTTATCCATTAAAACTTCCTTCATTAATCCATCTAAACAATCGTCTAATAATGCTTTCCGTGTATCAAGCGCACCTTTTTCACTAAATGGCGTCATCCTTAACGCGGGTTTTAATACACGCTGATTACTAAAATACTCCCATACAGGCCCTGAAATAACAAAACCATCTTCCTCACGACCTAAGATATTTACTATATCTGCTATACAATCTCTGATCACACTGATATCGTAAATGGTCGAATCCATACGGCGGCGAATTCCATAAATACCACAAAAATCAGTTGCACCAATACGCACATTTAATACGCGCTCCCTGTATTGATGAAGAACCTCTTTGATGCCTAATAACGCTTGCATGCGAGATTCCTTATATAATACCTCACGACTTTCTAAAATTGGCATACCATATAAGGTTAAATCATGATCCAAAATGGTTTGTTCAAGTAACTCAAAATATCGGGCTCCTTGTGTTGCCGTAAATTTCGGAAATACATAACCTGTTAATATTTCTTGCTTCTTCCCTAATGAAGTTGTTAAATAATTGAATTGCTCAACATGACGTACACGAATAAAAAGTAGTGGTAAATCTTCTAGTAGTAATTGTTTTTGATTATATAGTGCATATAACTCACTAATATCCTCAATCAATTTTGCTTCACAATCTAGTAACTCTGTATCCCCTACTGCATCCTCTAAGTCAATGACGAGTGATGTAAGTTCTTTATATTTTTGAGATTGAATCAACCCCACAATATTAGGCATGGAAGCTGGCATATACAAAGTCGCCCCTAAGGCATATGACAAAATATCTGGTTTGTCCCATTTTGTAAAAGGCTGTGGCTTCTTATAAAAAATCGTCTCTGCTTCTGTTGCAAAGTGTTGCATCTAATCCTCTCCCCAGTAATAGTAGGCCGTCTGTGAAAAAAGCACTGTATCAGCCTGTTCCTTACAGACCAATACAGTGCCTTGTTTACACTGTTGTTTTCTTATTCATCTTGTGTACAACAAATGTTAATAAGAATGCAGCAATTAGAATAATAAAGAATATTTCATGTGAAAGATGGAATCCAAAAATACTAGCAAACATCTTCAGTGCAATAATCGCTATTAAAATATAGGCAGTTGTTTCAAGCTCTGGCACTCTTTCTATCAATGAAAGGAATACACCAGCGATGGTACGCATCATAATGATCCCTAAAACTCCACCTAATAATAAGACCCATACTTGATCTGATATCGCAAAAGCTGCTAGTATTGAGTCTACTGAAAAGGCAATATCCATTAATTCAACTGAAATAACAGTCGCCCAGAACGTACCAAAGACACGAACCATCCAACCCGTCTTTTTAAACTCATGTGCTTCTCCTTCATCATCGCTCTTATTTTTAAAATGCAGTATGACTAACCACATTAAATAAGTCGCACCAATTACTTTAACAATGGAGAACTTCACGAGGTAAACACCAATACCGATGAAGAGAAACCTGAAGAAATACGCTCCAAACATCCCATACATTAACGCTTTTTTTCGCTGATGCTTTGGAAGATGTTTAACAAGTACTGCTAAAACTAACGCATTGTCTGCAGACAATAGACCTTCCATAATAATCAATGAAAAAATTAGGCCCCATGATACTGGATCTGTTAAAACCTGCCCCCACATGTGCCAGTTAAAAAACTGTGCATATGTATTTAATATCTCGTTGATAACGTCCAAAAAAGACCCTCCGTCATGTTCCTATCCAAGTATTTATTGTAGGCCATATGCATTGACTAATGCTGCTAAGCCACCCTGATAGCCTGAGCCTACTGCGGCAAATTTCCACTCACCATTATGGCGGTACAGCTCACAGAATACAACAGCTGTTTCAATGCTAAAATCTTCGCCTAAATCATAGCGCAATACTTCTGCCCCTGACTCTTCATTTGTCAAACGAACATAGGCATTCAGAACCTGACCGAAGTTTTGATGACGACCCTCCGCATCATAAATTGTAACCGTCACTACAATCTTTTCAATTTGTGGAGACACTTGCTTTAAGTTTACTAGAACTTTTTCATCATCCCCATCACCTTCTCCTGTACGGTTATCGCCAGTATGCACAACAGATTGATCTTGGCTCGATAAATTATTGTAAAAGATAAAGTCTTGTTCATTACGACATTTACCTGATGCATCTAGTAAAAATACAGATGCATCAAGGTCAAAGTCTTGTCCACCATCAAATTGCTTTACATCCCAGCCTAAGCCAATTCCAATGCTGTTTAGACCTGGATCTTGCTTTGTTAAATCAATACGTTGCCCTTTACTTAATTGAATAGCCATTGAAAATCTCCCTTTCTGTTTAAAGTTGAAATTTTTTAGTTTACACTCAAGCCATAATCGTTACATAAAGCAGCTAAGCCACCCTGATAGCCAGCACCAATTGCATTAAATTTCCATTCTCCGTTATGACGGTATAATTCCCCTACTACGATAGCTGTTTCAATACTGAAATCCTCACCTAAATCATAACGAATAATTTCTTCATTTGAAGCAGCATTAACAATACGAATATAGGCATTAGAAACCATACCAAAGTTCTGACTACGTGCCTCTGCATCATGAATTGTTACAGTAAATGCTAGTCGTTGTATATGTGCAGGTACTTGTGTTAATGCAACTTTCACCACTTCATCGTCACCTTCACCAACACCAGTTAAATTATCACCTGAATGTTCAACAGAGCCATTGCCACCTGTTATATTATTGTAGAAAATAAAATCATTTTGATCTGCTACTTTGCCTGTATCTGCAAGTAAAAATACAGATGAGTCTAAATCGAAATCATTTCCACCATCATATTTATTTGTATCCCATCCTAAACCAACAACTACATTTGTTAACCCTGGATTTGTTTTTGTTAAATCTACCTTTTGACCTTTTTGTAATGAAATAGCCATTATCTTTCTCCTCCTAGTTATTATTTATTGATATCTTCGAACAATGTCGCCAAGTTTCACATCATTTGTTCCTGTACCAACTGCAGCAAATTTCCACTCATTGTTATGACGGTAAATTTCACCACAGATTAACGTCGTTAAATTCGAATAGTTATCAGTTAAATTATAGCGAATTAACTCACTACCTGTCCTGTCATCATACACTCGAATATATGCATTTTGAATCATGCCAAAATGTTGATTACGACCTGCTGCATCATAGATGTTTACAACAAACACCAGCTTGTTATAATGCGTTGGTACAGACGACAGTTCAATTGTAATAACTTCATCATCACCATCGCCATCACCAGTTAAATTATCACCTGAATGTTGAACAGAACGGCAGTTACTTGTTAATTTTCCAAAATAAACAACATCGTCTCCCGCAACAACCTTATCATCTTGCAGCATTAATACAGAGGCATCACAGTCGATATTTCTGCCACTGCCGCTATTTCTACTTGAAAATAAGCCTCCAAATAAACCACCGCTTTTTTCTTGACTTACAGGGTCCCAGCCTAATCCTACTTTAATTTTATTTAAACCAGCATTTCCCTTTGTTAAATCGACTCGTTGCCCTTTTTGCAAATTAATTCCCAATTCAATCACCCTCCTAAACTATGTGTTGCCAACTGCTAAAGATTATATGTAAAGAAATAATCTACATGTAATGTCGAATCTTTTTATATTTCATAAAAGATTGTCGTTTTTCACCTTTATATTAAGTCTAAAATAACATTACAAAAAATTCAATTAATGGCTCCAAAAAGGTTAATCATTTTTTTCTGGTTCAATGCCAACATGAGCCTTATTTTTCGAAAATTCTTCATAAAGACGTTTTCACTGTAAATGGGTTTCTTTTAACACAGTAAAAAAACCTTCTAACTTGTAGAAGGTTCATAGTGTTGAAATAAGATTATGTCAATGAAAATGCCACAAATTTTTTATGGCATTTTTATGATTCTATTTGTTTTTTTAAACAGATTCTTCTATAATTTCATGTGTTAGGTGTAGACCAATTTGCTTGAGTGAGCGGAGTTTG
>NZ_JBNNMG010000090.1:0-17556 GCF_050272555.1 Lysinibacillus sp. NPDC047702
CCCAGGAAAGCACTCAGTCGGAACGGAGATCAACCCCTCGTTTTGAAAAAGGGCTATACTTTTTAATTTGTCACCTTGATTTCATTGACATAATAATATTTCAACAACATGAGGAATAGTCATATCTATTCCTCTTTCTTTTTTGACGTATTTTTTCTATACTAATATCTATCGAGTTTAGAGTATGGAAGGAGTTATGAAAGTGCCCTGGAAAAAAACTTCGAATAGGCTTGTAACGCCGTTTCAGGTACTAGTATCTTATTATTTTATAGCCATAGCGATTTCCTTCCTGTTACTACGACTTCCGGGCGTTCATCAAGAAGGTGTGAAAGTTTCGTTATTAGATAGCTTGTTTACAGCAGTAAGTGCAGTAAGTGTAACGGGTTTAACAACATTTAATATATCAGAGACATATACAACCTTTGGGCTCGTGATGGTGCTTGTAATTCTGCAGCTAGGAGCCATTGGCATTATGTCACTCGGTACCTTTGTTTGGTTACTGGTTGGGAAAAAAATAGGGATGCGTGAGCGTCAATTAATTATGATAGACCATAACCAATATAATTTATCTGGCGTTGTTCAATTAATACGAGAAATACTAAAAATCTTAATTGGTATTGAAGTTGTAGGTGCATTTATACTAACATTACACTTTACTAATTATTTCGATACGTTAGAGGAAGCGTTTCTACATGGTGTCTTTGCTTCTATTTCTGCGACTACTAATGGTGGTTTCGATATTACAGGAATGAGCTTGCTCCCGTTTCATAATGATTATTTTGTCCAATTGATAACGATGGTACTAATTGTCCTTGGCGCTATAGGCTTCCCAGTACTAATAGAAGTAAAAACTTTTTTGATGAATCGCCATGCAAATTTTCGATTCAGTTTATTTACAAAAATTACTACCTCCACATATGCAATTTTATTTGTAGTTGGTGCAATCGTAATTTTTCTTCTTGAATCATTTCATTCCTTTAAGGGAATGGTTTGGCATGAGGCGCTATTTTCTGCCATGTTTCATTCAGTTTCGACACGCTCAGCTGGACTTACAACATATGATGTAACAACATTTAGTGAAGCAACAGATATTTTTATGAGTTTCCTCATGTTTATTGGTTCTTCACCTAGCTCAGTTGGTGGTGGGATACGTACAACAACATTCGCCATGGCTATCCTATTTTTAATTACCTTCGCACGAGGAAGAGAGGATATTCAAGTATTTGGACGAGAAATACATTTAATTGATGTCTTCCGCTCGTTTGTTGTTATTTTACTGGCTTTCTTTATGGTCTTAGTTGCGACAATTATTTTACTCATTACTGAACCGCATGCATCACTAATACAAATCATTTTTGAAATTACTTCAGCATTCGGTACATGTGGTATGTCATTAGGAATCACTTCTGATTTATCAATCGTTGGCAAAATCATTATTATTATTCTGATGTTTGTTGGTCGTGTCGGCTTAATTTCCTTCCTGTACACCCTTGGCGGCGGGGGAAGAGGCAAAAAGTCAAGCTATCACTATCCGAAGGAACGTGTAATTATAGGGTAACATCAACAAAACGTTGGTATATAAGGATTTAAAGAGGGGTAATCATTGGATTGCCCCTTTTTTGCCCCCAAAAGATCAATTTTCTAGATAATCTCCGAATTTTTTGAGGGCATTTCTTTCATGTTCAGGAGTTACATGTAAATAGGTGTTAGCAGTTATATCTATATTTTTGTGACCAAGTCTAGTACTAACAGTTTTAATATCTACACCAGCCTCTAACATCATAACTGCATGAGTATGCCTTAATAAGTGTGTAGATTTTCTAGGAGGTAACTTGGCATACCTCAGAAGATTTTTCATCATGTCTTGAGGTTTCGTTTGATAAAACATTTTTCCGTTCTCGTCAACAAATACAAATTCAGATTTTCGGTAGTTACTATTGGATATTTCATTTTCTTCTTGCCATGCTTTATAAGCAAGTAATTCGTCAACTAATTTGTCATCGATACTGATTGTTCTATAACTTGATTTAGATTTAGGTGGACCTAACCCTGTTCTAGTGCGTTGACGATCAACTGTAAGTGTTTTATTTACAAAGTCAATATCAGACCAAAATAAACCTAATATTTCTCCACTCCGCAAGCCAGTATGAAGTAAAGTAAATACCATTACACGCTTAAAAATATCTTCGGTTTCAATCGCCAATAGTAATTGTTTTACCTCATTTTTGTTCAAGAATACGGTTTTTTCTTCTTCTTCATCTTTAGTAATTTGTATACCTCTTAATAAATTTTTCTCTAATTCATCATGTTCCACAGCGCTATTAATTATGGACATCATTTCACCATGAATTCGATCAACAGTGTTTTTAGCATAATCAAAATGAAATAATAAATCATTAATAAACAGTTGATATTCTGCTCTTTTGATTCTATTCAATTTATATCCTTTGAATTTATTAAGTAATTTTCTTTGTCCATTCAACGCTGAAATGTTACTAGATTCTCTTCTATGTTGGTTATTCATTTTATTATGTATTTCCAACCAATCTTCGAAAAGAATTTCACCTTTTCTTAACTTTTCTACTCCGCCTTTTAGTAATTTTTCTTCTACTAAAACAGCAGCAGTACGTGCTTCAGTTTTAGTTCGGAAACCACCTTTCGATATTTCTTTTTGTTTACCAGCATCATTGTATTTTATACGGTACTCCCAGTGGTTGCCTCGTTTACGGAAGTAAGCCATAATTTCACCACCTCAAAATAAGAATATATGTTCTTTTCTAGGTATTAAAATAGCCCCTTAAATTTTAATTCCACTAATTTTACTGGAACATTATATAAGGCAGCTATATCAAAATTTGTCATTCGATCATACGAATCAAATAAATTTTCATCTGGGATTAATAGATTAGCAGCGAATGTATTCGCTTGTACTTCAATTTTATCAACAGAAAACAAAGTGTAGGCTCTCATAAAAGGAGTATTTAATTTAGTATGTAAAATTGCATGACCAAGTTCATGAGCACAAACAATGAGTTGTTCTTCGACACTTAAGTTACTATTAATAAAAATGAATCGATTACGTTTTTCATATTGATAAAATCCTTTTATATCAGGAGGTAAATCCCAATAAAAAATTTCTATTTTTAAATATTTCGCTAATGTAAATGGATTCCTAGTATTATATTTCTCACATAAACACTGGACCTTCTTTTTGATCCATCCCATCCGCAACCCCTCGAATCGTATTATTCTTCATCATTTTCTCGATACTTTTTCGGAATATATTTTTTGTTGTTTTTCTTTGCAAGTCGGATGCCGAACTCCATCGCTTCTAATAAAGATTCTTTTGCTTCATCTGACATTGGCTCGCCATTGAATAGTAAACCTGATCCGGAAGATAAATCTTCACGTAGTTCATCCATACGCTTTGCTACGTCACGCTCATCTTTTTCGTTAACTAGTTTGCCATTTACTTTGATATCAACTTGTCCAGTTGATAACCACTGTAAAGATACGCCATACAATTCAGCTAAAACAGTTAGCGTAGTCAAATCAGGTTCACTTACATCGTTTTCGTAACCACTTAATGTTTTGTTATTTATTTGAGTTCTTTCTTTAACTTGTATTTGCTTAAGACCAGAATTTTGTCTAGCTAATTTAAGTCTTTTACCAAGTGTCTCCATATAGTATCACCGCACTTTATTCTTTTGTATTAAGACTATCTTAAACGAATTCTCAAAAATAAAGACTGTTTTCTTAAAAAAATAGAAAAAACCATTGACTTCTTAGAAAATAAGAATTATATTTAGTTTAACGAATTCTTAGAAACAAAGAATTGGAAATTAGGAATCGAGGTGATGATTATGAAAATGCATGAAAGAATTCGACAATATATCCTTAATAATGGTTTAAAAATAAACTATGTAGCCGAGAAATCAAACATTGAATTAAAAAGGTTTTACAGAGTTATTAATGGTGAGACAAAGTTGTTAGCAGATGACTTCGAGCTAATATGCGAAGGATTAGGCGTAGCACCTGAAATTTTTTTTAAAAACAATTTCTTAGAAACTAAGAAAATAACAGCGTAGGAGGAATACAAATGAATCAATTAACAGTAGTAGAGCAAAAATTTGTACCGTTTGGTGAACACGAATTATTAGCAGTTAAAATTACAGACGGAAAAATTTACGCCGCTGTCAAATGGGTGTGTGCAGGAATCGGCTTAACACGTGACCAAATCAAGAATGAGCGTAATAAAATTCAAAACGATTTAGTCCTTTCTAAAGGGGGGCGAAATTTAACCCTCCCTACAAATGGCGGTATTCAAGATATTTTGTGCATTGAATTAGATTTCCTTCCGTTATGGTTAGCGAAAATTTCAATCACACCATCAATGCAAGAAACGAATCCATTAGCTGTCAAAAATCTAGTGAACTATCAATTAAAAGCCAAAGACGTGTTAGCAGAGGCGTTCTTACCAAAACAATTATCCCAAGACCCTATAACACTTGCACTTGAATCAGCGTTAGAAACTAGAAAACAAGTACAAGGCATTCAAAACGAAGTTATCGAAATGAAGGCTGATGTTGAGGAATTAAAAGACAACCTTTACATTGTTAGTGTTCAAGCAAAAGCGATTAAAAATAAAGTTGGTGAAAAAGTGTATGAAGCACTCGGTGGTAAAGATTCAAATGCTTTTAAACATTTAAAAAGCAAGTTGTTTGCAGCATGTTGGAGAGATTTAAAAAACTACTTTGACATTAGTGAATATCGAGAATTGCCACGTGTCAAATTCGAACTAGGTATGAAATTCTTATTCGCATGGCAACCAAACACTGAATTACGCTTAGAAATCGAACATTATAATACGCAATCGCAATTAAAGTTGGTGAAATAATTTGTCTAAAGTAGTCAACTTACTTACAAAAGAACAGTTAGAAACACTACAAGATGTATGTGACGTTATGGATTGCGCTATAACAGATAAACAACCTGCTTATCGCATGAAACTTATCGATGAACATGGTACACACGATTATATTGCTGGTCGTGACGAGTATTTAGAAAGTGTTATGGACTATGTTTTAACAACATTAGGATGCATATTCCATCAATTAAATTAACGAAAAGAGGAAAACAAAATGTCTATTAAAAAAATCACAGTTGGTGACGCGCAATTTCAATTTGAAGCTTCTATTGTAAATGACGGTGGTTTCATAATTTCTTTAACGGAATATAGAGAAAATAATCAACGTGATGTAGTTGAAACATACGTTGGTATCTCAGAAGCAAAACAAATTGTTGATGTACTTCAAGAAGCTATCAAGTTCTCAGAAAACCTACCAACTATATTAAGTGATATAGAAATTAAATAGTTTACTTGGCAATAAGCTCAAACTAACACCGGAGGTGTCATACATGATTCAAGTACAAGTAGATGGACAACTAGTTATTGACATGGCCCGTGAAGAAATCAAAGCAAAATTACAAACGGTTGAATCTGAATTTGTCTTCTGGGATTTAAAAACCTTATGTGAAAAAACGTGTATGTCACGCAGTTTTGTATTAGAAACATTCTTCTTTTTACCTGATTTCCCAAGGCACAAAGTCGGTACTAAATGGGTAATACCAGCAAAAGAAGCAAGTGAGTTTTTACTTAAATGGCTGAAACAACAGCCAAGAGCATAGAAGAGGCCAGGGCAAATGGCCTCAAGTCAAACTACCAATCTAGTAAAAGAGGTAGGGGCAACTACCTCTTATCACTATATTAAGTTAACTTGGTAGAAATTAGTATTCCTTCATGGAATATATTCAAAACTGGAATAAAGGGGCAAATGAATATGGTTGCAGATTTCGCGAAAGTCGGAAAGATGTTAAAAAAATTCCGCATCAACGCAAATATTACTCAGGAGGAAATGGCAGATCAATTAAATAGTACACAATCAGCTATCAGCAAATTAGAAAGTGGCAGAAAGACAATAGATATTTTCACTTATGCTAAATGGTTGAAAATTACCGATTCGGAGCTTGCTGGAACAGCTTTGATGTTAGGAGTGGAAATGGCGAATATGCTTACACACTTATCACAAACGGCACCATATATAGTAGGAGGGTTTATTAGATGGATGCTTTAGAAAAATTGAATCAACAGATTGATAGAGAAATAGCATGTATAGATGATTTAACGGAAGAAATCAGAATGCTTACTCGCAAGGGTCAAATCAACATAGCAAAACAACTAGAACGAGACCTACATAATTCATTGGAACAACTTAAGAAACTACATGAGAGTAAACGGTTTTGGGCAACTGTTGAAGGTTTAAATCAGCAAGGAAAATTGTATAAGGCGGTGAATGAACTTGCGAATCAAGCCTAGGGCATGGCGGCACATGACGCTAAAGCAGCGAGTGAGGTATGTAAAGTATTTCTGCAACAGGAGAGAGTTAGTGAAGTTATATGAATATAAAAAAGCTGCTTAACCAGATGCGTTGGTTAAACAGCGACTACAATATACAAACCTATTATACCACAAAATCAGACGCTTGCGAGAACAATCTCGCTTCCGTCCAGCAGTTCATAATCCTTAATACTATGGGCTGCTTGATGGAACTAGCAATCTACTTATGTAAACCGAGCGGAGCATGTCAAGAAGGACCGTTTAAATCCCGAGCAGCAGCAATAGCCAACGCGATGACGTGATGTAAGTAGATTGGTGGTTATGCCATCAAAATAACGAAAGGATTGATATGTATGAAATTAGCTAATGCAGTATCTAAAATTGCTGAATTACCACTGGTTTTGGAGCAATATGGTATTCCGCATAAAAATGTTTTGAGTGTCCAATACAACTACGGGGCACTAGATGACGCAGATATTCTTGTGAATTTGCATCAAAAAGAGAATATCCAAAAACTAGGTATCTGTGAAGAAGAAAAAACGATAGGTCATGATGATGCAAACTGGACACATTTCAGAATCGTTAAAGACGGAATTTCATTTGTCTGTTGGGAACGCGAGAGCCAGAACGAGGCAATTGCATGAGTGTTCTATTAGAAGTTGAAAACCCAATGGTACTTGGTCGCATTGAGTATCCAGTGCCTCGGTATGAGCCTGTTGTGAGTTTTGAAATGCACGACGATTTTGGTAGTTTAATAGTTTGCCATGATGTGTATTTCGAAATCGGCGATGCGATTATTCATATCGACAACATCAGCGATTACTTGGCTGCTGGATATAGGGATGATTCAACTTATGACATGACAGATTCAGAGGTCATTGCTTATGTGGAGGAGCATTATGGTTTTGCTCATACAAAAAAATAAACCACTACTCGCAATAGTGGCATAAAAAACAATATATTTGCGCTCATTATAACGCACTATAGGAGGAATTTCAATGAGTAACTTAGCTGAACAATTCAATAATCCTACTTCCTATCAACAACCACAAGGCGGAGGAGTACTAGCTCAAGCTAGTTCCTCTCGCGAAATGGAGGAAGTTAAAGGACAAATATTCATGGCAAAATCATATCCACGTAATTATTTTGAAGCTGAGAAACGTATCAAAGATGCTTGCAAACGTCCTTCATTAGCTGGTACCTCAATGTATGCATACAACAGAGGTGCTACTAAGGTTGAGGGTGCTTCCATTCGATTAGCAGAGGTGCTGGCGCAAAATTGGGGCAATTTATCTTACGGTATTCAGGAGTTGGAACAACGTGATGGTGAATCGGTTGCCAAAGCATTTTGTTGGGACTTAGAAACAAATGTCCGTCAAGAAAAAGTTTTTACTGTAAGGCATGTACGTAGTGCCAGAGGAAACTTAATACCGTTAACAGACCCAAGAGATATTTATGAAAGAGTAGCAAGTGATGGTGCTCGTCGATTAAGAGCATGCATTTTAGGTGTTATTCCTGGGGATGTTGTAGAAATGGCAATTGAACAATGCCGATTAACGCTATCTGGGCAATCTGATAAACCATTAAAAGAACGTGTCAGTGGAGCATTAGCTCACTTTAAAGAAAAGTATGGTGTTACTCAAGAAATGATAGAAGATTACTTCGGTTATAGTGCTTCATCATTTAGTGAATTTGACCTAGTGCAATTAACGAATATCCGAAACTCTATCAAGGATGGAATGTCTATTGTAGATGATTGGTTCAATAAAGAGATTGGTAAAAACCAGTCAAGCGCTTTGGCAGTTGATTTCAAAAAGGAAAATCAAGAACCAAAAGAAGAGGTGAAATCAGATGCACCAAGCGTCATTCCAATTGAACAGCCAGAATTACCACTCGAATGAGGCAAATCAGCACTACATGTCAGTTTCACAGTTTAAAAGTGCCATGGAATGTGAGGCTAGAACGTTTGCAGAGGTAAGGGGCGAGTTTACTCGTCCTCCCTCTACAGCTCTAATGGTTGGTTCTTACCTACACGCTGCATTTGAAAGCAATGCGGCATTCGCTGAATTTCTAGAAGAGAATCACAATAGCATTTATGGCAGTCGTGGTGGCAAATACAAGGACTATGAAAAAGCTGATGACATGATCGAGACCATCAAAAATGACGAGTTTTCCATGTTCGCTTTACAAGGTGAAAAAGAGTCCATATTTACAGGTGAGTTATTCGGAGTAGAGTGGAAAATTAAAGTCGATAACATCAATCATGAACGGGGATTTTTCAGCGATTTAAAGAGTACACAGGAGCTTCGAAAACGCTACTGGAGTGAGAAATACAATACATGGGTTTCATTTGTACAAGCCTTTGATTATGTGTTGCAGATATGGGTATATCGAGAAATCATCTATCAAAATACAGGTCGTTACTATGATCCATACATTGTGGCAGTTACAAAAGAATCACCACCTGATAAAGCCGTTTTACACTTCGATTCAGGACGTTTTGACTTCGAGAAAGAATATGTTCAATCAATGTTACCAAGCATCATAGATGCAAAGCTGGGGCGTAAAAATGCACATCGATGTGACAAGTGCGAATTTTGCCGATGGACTAAGAAACTTAGTGGCACATTTGAAATCGAATATCTACTAGATTAGGTGGTGCAGCTGGATGAACAATGTACCAACAAGAGTATTATTACCAGCTTGGATATTTGAGCAGGCGAAGGATAACGATGAAATTAGGCGTCTGGTGCTGCAATACATGCGAAGATACCCCAATTATAGGGTGCTTAAGGTTAGTGGTAGTTTTGCGGTTTGCGAGAGGGAGCAACGACTTTTATAGGAGGTTTAAGTATGAGTGAAATGGGAGAGTTTTGGCGTGATATGAAGCCAATCCAAAAAGAACGTAGCCGAAAGAAAAAAGAGTCAAATTATGAATCTAGTAAAAGGTTATTAAAATCTCAAAAGATTCAATTTGTTGAACATGATAACTGCCATTTTGTTGTGGCTGATAAGAACGGTGTATTCTACGATTTTTGGGCAACTACAGGGTTATTTATTAATCGTAAAACTAAGCGTAGAGGTCGTGGAGTTAATAACTTACTTAAAATAATCAAATGATTTTTATACCATAGGAGGGCAAAAAATGAGTATTCAACTACAACAATTCATTGAACAAAAGAAATTGAAACTTGAACAGAGTGGTAAGTATCGACACGTTTCAATTCACTCAAAAGATGCTGTAATGCTAACAGGAAATAGCATTGGTCAACAATTCTTATCAACAGACACACCATATACACAAAATGGTTATGAGGTTAAACCTAGTGAGGTTCCAGAGATACCGTCAATACCATTTAAGGAGAATGCTACTGAGGTAATTTTCGAGGTCATTGAGAAACGAAAACGTAATCCTAGTGATGTTAAATTCTACTTTTTGTGGATTCTGTGAATAAGCCTGTGATTAAAAATTTGAATATTGCGAATATGGAGGGTTGTAAATGAAAATGTTGATTTCGGTCAGGCATTTCGGATTCATGTTACGACAAGAGCCAGTGAAAGTTGAAAAAGTCATTAAATACAAAGGTTTTTACTTAGCTCTTCATAGAGGATTGGGCATTTACAAATATGACAATGCCATTTGGATAGTTTCAGACTTACTGACTGGCGCTAGACTATCAGTCTCAATTAGCGAAAAACTAGCATTAAAATTCGCTGAAAAGCAAATCAATCAGTATGGAGTTGAAGGATATAAAAATAGACAATCAATAGCCTTGGATCGAGTAATAGAAAGCGCGATTTAATAGGAGGGGCGAGGGCAAATGGCTAAATACAGAAATGTACACACAACATTTTGGGAAGACGGCTTTGTATTGGATCTAACACCGGAGGAGAAATACTTCTATCTGTATTTGATGACGAATAGCAATACAACGCAATGTGGCATCTACGAATTGCCATATAGAGTCATAGAAATGCACACAGGTTACAACCGAGAAACGGTTCAGAAACTATTACAACGATTTGTGGAGTATGGAAAGATCACATACAACGAATCAACAAAAGAAATCATGTTAAATAACTGGGCAAAATATAACTTTATCAACTCACCAAAAGTAAAAAAATGTATCGAAAAAGAACTACTTGTTGTGAAGCATATACCGTTTGTAAGGAGCTATGTTACCTCTTTGGAACAGTTAGGATACCGTATCGATACCGTATCAATACTGTTAGAAGAAAAGAGTGAGCCAAAAGTACCTAACACTAGCAATAGCAATGGTTCAATACCGTATCCATACCCTATCAATACCCATTCAATAGACTATGGGGAAGAAAGAGAAGAAGAAAGAGAAAAAGAAGAAGAAAAAGAAGAAGAAGGAGAAGAAAAGAAAGTCGGTCAGTCAGTCGGTCCTTCTACTAATCCTTTTCTTGAAATAAAAAACTTCTTTGACTCAACCATTCGTATTAGCAATTTTACTGATCACAAAAAAATGGACATGCTACTTGAATTTTATCCAGATTATTTACTAATCATCGAGGCTATAAAGGTCACTGCTGATAACGGAAAATCGAACATTGAATACGTTGAAGGAATTTTAAAGAATTGGGCAATCGAAAAAGGCATCAACACTTATGCTGAATGGTTAGCAAAGGAGGCTAAGCCTAATGGAATCACTAAAGGACAAAATGCAAACAGACAGATTTCAGCAAATTCTAAAGTTCATGCAGGAACAAGCATCGATGCCTTCTACGAACAGCTCGAACGAGACAAGCAAGCCTGGGGAGGATAAGTGCCCTAAATGTAATGGAACAGAGTTCGTCTTCTCTCATTATGAAACCAAGGGCAGTCAAAAATATGAGATTCATAAACCTTGTGATTGTCGAGAGGTTAATAGTTGGAAACGTAGATTTAAAAATGCGTTGATTCCAGAGGAGTTTGTACATGCCAAATTTGATAATTATGTTCGAGAAACGGATATGCAACAGCGAATGTTCTCGATGGTTAAAGACTACTTAGAATCATTTCCTGTAGATCGTGATGCACTTAAAAAGCAAAGGGCTCAAAACATCGGTTTTATAGCAACTATAGGCGAGCAAAGGATTCGTTCATTACCTCCTAACGAACGATTAGAGCTCAAGAATCGACATAACAACTTTGGTATAGGTAAGACGCATTTGCAAATCGCTTTATCCAAACAATTAATCAAAAAGGGCTTTAATGTGCTGGTAGTATCAGATGTTTCATTTATGGATGAAATGATGGCTGCTAAACGAATGGATGACAATAGCGAAACGTATTACGGGCTATTGAACAACGTGTTATCTGCAGATGTACTAGTTTGGGATGATGTTGGCAAAGCGAAGTGGACGGAAGCTCGCGAAGGCTTGTATTACCACATTATTGACGAACGTTATAAACGTAAATTACCAATCATTTTTAACAGCAATGAGGATAGAGCTACTATAGCCGAGCGAATTGGATATGCAGGGGCTAGTAGATTACTAGATAAAAACGGTGAAGTCTTAGAAACGGAAGGTATTGATTGGCGATTGAAATAATGAGGGGCAACAGCCCCTTGATGGAGGGTGAAGGGATGAATGCAGAAATACAGTTTTTAAAGCAATTACAGCAGCAAATGCGATGGGAAGATGAAAATGATTATGACAGCCAAGCCTCGCCTCGTTTCTGGGTGATTATGGACTATCGAGAAGTACCAGCAAATGAGGATTATGATGATGGCTTTGATTCATATTTCCATAACGATGGTGACCATACAGAGTTTCGTAATTTTGATGAGTTGAGAGACTTTATCGAAGAGTATTACGAGGATGAAGTAGATGATTATCTGCATTCATTGCTTAATGATGAAACCAAAGATTTCGAGACTTTATGGGCTCATATTGAGAATCACCTGAATGATGATGGTTTCTTCAGTAAAGTTTTCTGCAAACGAGAAGAATACATTGTCCAGGACACTATGTTTCTTACGAAAGAAGAAGCCAAACGTCATCTTGAATTAAATCATTACCACTATACAAAAGAAGCTCACACATACGCTATGACAGCTTGGCGAGCACCGAAAGTTGAGAGATTAATCAATCTACTAATGTCATTTGATTGGGATTCGGTACAAGTGAAAGAGGGTGTAGCCAATGGCTGAAAAATTCAACTGGTACGCACCAAGTAGCGAGTTACTTAAATGTCCTGTACCTGGTTGTAACCACATCGGAAGCATCATCACGAAAATTCATTGTAGGTTAGAACACGGCATGACAAGGGATGAAGTCGGCAAAGTGTATGGGATGCCTAAGCGTGTGTTGACGTATTCGGAAAATCAAATAAAAGCGAGGGATGCTGAATGGGTGAGGAATTGAAGGCTAGTCAAGAATTAATTAAAGAAATGTATCGGGATAATTACGAAATAGCATGCACAACACCAAAAGTTATTGAGCAGCACCGTTCGTTAGGTGTTATGGATGGCATTATATTCACGTTAAATGCTCTTAATATCAAAATCGAAGGGGTGAATGAGTGATGAAGCAAGAACAGTTGAATGCCATTAAAGAGCGTGTGGCGAAGACAAGTACAGGAGAATGGGAATGCAGATACCTTGGTCACAGTAGACCGCAGTATTCGGTAATGACTGAGACAGAATACGTAGCACACATTTATGACGTTAATGATGCAGAATTTATAGCTTTCGCTCGAGAAGATGTGCCAGCGCTTGTTGCTGAGGTTGAAAGGTTAAATAACCAAATTCATGTCTATAAAGTAACTGATGAATTTGTAAGAGAACAATCAAAAAAAGTAAAACATTTTTTTCCTTTGGAAAACGTCGCTGGGTATGGTCAATTGTGTGACTTGGTAGTAGAACAAGAAAAAAAGATGATACTGTTGCGCGAAGTAGTAAAAGAATTTATAGATTATTGGGCAACTACAAATGATGCTAGACCTTTGTTGGAAATTGTAACAGATGCACGTCAAGCGTTAGGTGGTGAAGCAGATGAGTAAGACTCCGTTACAAATCGGTCAGCGTGTATGGTTAGAAACTTGTTCAATACTCTCTAGTAAAGATCGCATGGCTAGAGAATACGAAGTAGTTAAAGTAAATAAAAGCAGCACTTACGTAGCACTTGTTGTGCAATTGGAAAAAGTACTTAGCGAAGGAAAAGAGTTTGATGGTGTTACTTATCGCGTAGACCAAAAAACACATGAAGTTAAATCTCCTTTTATCGGTTATACAGAAATTCTTTGGCCTACTAAAAATGCATTTGAAACAGATGTAAAGATGCGTGAGGACTTAGAGCGCTTAAGGGACAAGGCCCATAGGTTAGTGGATAGAATGAGCGCAGCACAATTAATGAAATTGGTAGGTGAAGCTCATGAATGAACAATACCTAATCGATCAAATGGTCCTGCATGTAGGGCTCTACAAGAAATATCAGTACAACGAAAATGCGATGGGTTTTCTTCAAAATCTTGAGGACCTACGAAAACTCAAAGGGTTTGATACACAGGACGAGGCTATGGATTATGCAATTGAAAAACTGGAAGGGGCGAAGGCTGCATGAAACAACGTAACGGCATTCCGATCGATATTCCAAGTGCTCGTAAGTCAGTACCGAAAGTTAAAGTGCAAAAACCCACAGAATACAACCAGTACAACATATATGTAACCATGCATAAGCGTGAGGATGGGAAAAACATCTGGACCATGGTTCCACTGATGCATCCAGATTACAAAAAGCTTAGAAAAGAAGGTTATCGAATTACTGAGAAGTGGGATAAGAGGGAGGTTTCAGCATGATTAACCGAGTTGTACTTGTAGGCAGACTTACAGCTGATCCAGAGCTACGGTATACACCGAATGGTATTGCCTCATGTAAGTTCCGAGTAGCTGTCAACAGACCATTCAAAAACGAAGGAGAGCAACAGGCAGACTTCATTAGTTGCATAGCTTGGCGTAAACAAGCCGAGAATCTAGCTAACTTCATGAAGAAAGGTAACTTAATAGGTTTGGAAGGGCGAATCCAAACAGGCAACTACGAGGGGCAGGATGGCAAGCGTGTATACACAACTGATGTAGTAGCAGATAGTATTCAGTTTTTAGAACCACGTTCAAACAGCACAGGAGGCTCGCAGAGCACACCAAACTACGAATCTAGTACAAATTATCAAGGAGCTAATACAGGTGCTCCACAAGGGCAGAATTACGGTAATCATCAACCCAGTTATACGAGAGTGGATGATGATCCGTTTGCGAATAGTAAGGGACCTATTGAGGTCAATAATGATGACCTACCTTTCTAAGGAGTGATTAATATGTCTAATACACAAAAACGCAAAATTTTGTATGGCAGAACACTTAGAGAATTACAAAAGCAAATTAAATTTCAAGAAAAGGCAGCTTATGTGCCAATCAGCGCGGTTAAGTTTTATGAATATGAAAAATATCCATATCAAATTTTAGTAGAGAAAAAATGGTTAGCGAAGGGGCGTAAAAATGAACTTAACAAAACTATTTGAAACACAAGCAGAATTGGACAAGCACATCATGCAGGAACATCCAGAGTTACGAGGGCAGAACAATCTTGATTGGAAGCTACTAGCGCTACAGGTTGAGCTAGGGGAATGTGCGAATGAATGGCGTGGATTTAAGAAGTGGAGTAAGAACCAGGAGTCGAGAACGGCAGTCGTTTGTCTTTGTGTAACGTGCCAAGGTACAGGTGATGAAAATTATGAAACGGTCACAGAGGATGCGGAATCAGGCTGTAAACATGAATTCATGAAATGCGAAGAATGTAATGGAACAGGTGAAATCGGCTATAGAAATCCACTCCTTGAAGAATACGTTGACTGTTTACATTTCATTTTGACGATAGGATTAGAAATTGGATGTACACCAGCTACTTGTGATGAAGTGTTAACGGTACCTAATTTGGATATTACGAATCAATTTATTTACCTTATGGAAGAACCATTTAAAATCAAACAAAATTTGAGGTTCAAGGATATTCATAAAAATAAAAGTGCTTTGGCTTTAAACACAGCATTTTCTAATTACCATAGAATGCTAGGTATTTTTAAAGGTTTAGGAGAAATGCTTGGCTTCACATGGGATGAAGTAGAGGTTGCTTATTTCAAAAAGAATCGTATCAACCATACCAGACAGGCAAATGGCTATTGAGGTGCCACATGAAAGAATACGCACTATACAAAGGTGAACAGATGGTAGCCATTGGAACGATAAATGAAATTGCTACAGAACGTGGTGTTAAGCCCACAACAATTCGATTTTATATGTCTGGGGTTTATCAAAGACGTTCAAAAAGCGAAGTAAATAACAGATTACAACTCATTAAACTTGAGGATTAAATACACGCTGCTGGTAGAATGGCATTATGTTGTTTTATCAGCAGACTTCTAAGAGTGCTAACAGGAGGGCAAACATGAACGTACTCACATTTGAAATACCAGGGGTCATACAACCTCAAGAGCGACCTCGATTTAGTAGGAAGGGCAAGAATGTTAAAACATACGACGCTCCAAAGAGCAGGGACTTCAAAGACTTTGTAAAGCTTGTAGCATATCAAAATAAGCCAACTGAATTGATTACAGAGCCAATAAAGCTACAAGCTGATATCTATCTCATGCCACCAAAGAAATACCATACAGGACCAAAGAGAGCGCTAATAGCGAGTGGTGAATTACTACCTACAACTAAACCTGATCTTGATAATTTAATCAAAGGCATCAAAGATGGTTGCAACAAAGTCATTTGGCACGATGATTCGCAAATAGTTGAGATGAATGTACGGAAATTTTATTCAGAGCAGCCAAGGGCAGAGGTGACGATTGAATGGGGTGCTTAACAGTCCGCAAGGAAGTTAAACAGAGTAGAGCAAGGCTAATCAATTAACAGGACCACATAGCTTTTTTGAAGTGTAAAGGGTGTCCGAAACGTAGAGCTTCTGATCCAACAAAGAAATGCCGAGGATGTAAAGTTTATAAGGAACTACGCAGCATCGGAAAAGAGCTGGAGCAGATTAGTCGTTTGCGTAGGTGGAGTAAGTGAACATTTGAAAGATATTGTACAGAAGGGATGAACTATTGAATGGAACATGAAATTAAACAAAGGTTAACAAAAATAGAATTACTCACTAAATGTAATGAAATTACAAAACAGTATTGTGATAAATTTTATAAGCATAAAAACGGTGATTTATATTACGCAGGTAAAGGAACAACAATCAATATAAATGGTACTTCTTATTGGGGAGTTTTATATCATCCATGTGATAACGAAACAATGCATATTATATTTCCTATAACGCACACTCGCCCTCTATGTGAATTTTTAGATGGAAGATTCGAATTGATTGAATAACTAAATACAAGAAAAATATTGTGCAGGAGGGAAAGTGCAAATGAACAACAGTTTAAAATTCGCAAATGAAGATACTTCGTTGGATACTGGTGGTTGGATTTTAGAGCGTAAATCACTCCAAGACATTCAGGATAAACTTGCTGCTCTAACACCATATGAAGCCGATTTAGAAACAATTGAGGCAATTCGATTAATTATTGCTGGTGAAGATGCATTGTTAAAAAAACGCATGAAAGAATTAGAGGATTTCTAAGCATTTCTTTATTAATTAATCGAAAGAAATTGTACAGGAAGGTGGTAACTAAAATGAATCCAGAACATAAATACAGCACGTATTCAACGGATTACTTAAACCGAGACGATAGACGTAAAAAAGGTCAGCGTAGTGGTTTTAAAATCCCAGCTACATTACCTAAAAAGAACAAAAATTAATCTACAATCTGAAGATCAATCGAAAGAAATTGTACAGGAGGGTGATTAACATGTATCCGTTTTATGTTAATGGTGAAAAGGTGTTTTCATTCGGTTACAAACCAAATAAAGGTGATGTAGTTAAATACGATGAGACAGGACAATGGTTTGAAGTAACGAAAGTTGAAAATGGTAGAGGGCGCAAGGTTTACGGACGTCGAACGATTGAACCAAATTGGAGATTAGGTTATTAAATAAACGAAATAAAATGTTCAACAGGAGTGATTAATAATGTTATGCGAAAACTGTAAATGTAATATTTCAACAAATACTAAATCACATACTGTGCACTATTGGGAA
>NZ_JBNNMG010000091.1:0-17527 GCF_050272555.1 Lysinibacillus sp. NPDC047702
AAGCTTTGCTCTGTGCGAAAGCGAAGCGACAGCAACAAAGCACTCAGTCGGAACGGAGATCAACCCCTCGTTTTGAAAAAGGGCTATACTTTTTACTTTGTCACCTTGATGTCATTGACATAATAGTATTTCAACAACATGAACCTTACTTTGTTTAAATACAAAGTAAGGTTCTTTTTTATGGTAAAAGGCTTCATTTAATTATGAAAAAAATGGTTAATTGTTCTTTTGGAATGAACATATGTATTTTATATGTTTTTTTAGCACAATATTTTCAAGGGCTCATATACTGAAAATAAGGAATCATGCGTGGTGTTTTACAAATAAATAAACATAAATGTTGTATTTTTTATATGAACACATTATAATGAAAAACATCGAAAGTGTTATTAAATCAATGTTTACACATAATAAATTGTACTTTCTAAAAGTACAATTGTTCATAGGTGGAGGTTTGGAGAAATGAAAAAGATTATTGTTACCGGAGCACTTGGTCAAATTGGTTCTGAGCTTGTAGAAAAACTTCGTAGTATTTATGGAGAGGACAACATCCTTGCTACAGATATTAGAAAGCTAGAACATACTAAGGGACCATTTGAAATATTGGACGTGACAGATGGACAAAGAATGCATGATTTAGCAAAGGATTTTGGTGCAGACATAATGATGCATTTAGCAGCATTATTATCTGCAACAGCTGAAAGAAATCCATTGCTGGCATGGAATTTAAATATGGGTGGTTTAATGAATGCATTAGAAGTTTCGCGCGAGTTAAATCTACAATTTTTTACACCAAGCTCAATAGGTGCATTTGGTCCATCAACACCGAAGGACAATACGCCACAGGATACGTTACAGCGTCCTACAACAATGTATGGTGTGAACAAAGTAGCTGGTGAACTTCTATGTGATTATTATTACAATCGCTTTGGCGTAGATACACGTGGTGTACGATTCCCAGGATTAATTTCATATGTAACGCCTCCAGGAGGTGGTACGACAGACTATGCTGTTGAGATTTTCTATGAAGCGATTGAACAAGGTAAGTACACCTCTTATATTCAAAAAGGCACCTATATGGATATGATGTACATGTCAGATGCATTACAGGCAATTATTGATTTAATGGAAGCTGATAGCAGAAGCTTGATTCACCGCAATGCCTTCAATATTACAGCAATGAGCTTTGAGCCAGCCCAACTTGCAGCTGAAATTAAGAAGCATTTACCACATTTCCGTATGGATTATAATGTAGATCCAGTCCGTCAAGCGATTGCAGATAGCTGGCCAAATTCTTTAAATATTGAAGCTGCTCAGAAAGAATGGGGCTTTAAAGCGGAGTATGACCTAGCAAAAATGACAGTTGATATGCTAGAAAAATTAAAAATCAAGCTACAAACAAAAGCAATCTCATAAATAAATACTTTTTATATGAAACAGATGACGATTACACAACTAGTTTTCGTTATCTGTTTTTAATATGCCTAAATACATCTTTATTTTAGAAAAAGTTAACAATAAAAAGAAAATTATTGGAATATATAGCGTAATTTATAAATTTAAAATATAATAACATTCAGAATATTAGTAGTATTCGGTTAAATAAAAACTATTAATATTCTGTAAGGGGAAAAGTTTACGAGATGAAGGGATGGATGGTTTTATGATGCAAACGCCATTAGTTTTAACAAGCTTTTTTAAACGAGCGGAAAGTTATTTTGCTAGAAAGATGATAGTCTCTCGGACAAGTCCAGAAAAAATTCACCGCCTAACATATGGTGAGTGGGCAAAAAGGACACGTCGTTTAGCAGATGCACTAACAAAGCTAGGAATGAAAAGAGGAGCGAAAATTGGCTCCTTTGCATGGAACCAGCATCGCCATTTAGAGGCATATTTTGCAGTACCATGCTCAGGTGCGGTCTTGCATATGGTGAATATTCGACTCTCGGAAGAGCATTTAATATATATTATTAATCATGCAGAAGATGAGATTTTAATGATTGATCAGGATCTTGTACCAATCATTGAAAACATTGCGCCAGAGCTTAAGACAGTAAAACATTTTATTATTATGACAGATGATGACGTTTTACCTGAAACAACATTGCCAAATGCATTATCCTATGAGGAGCTATTAGCAGCAGCAGATGAAAATTATCAATTCCCAGAGGATTTAGATGAGGATGCACCTGCTGGTATGTGCTATACAAGTGCGACAACTGGAAATCCTAAGGGGGTTGTTTATTCACATAGAGGCTTAGCATTACACAGTATAATGCTGAGTATGTCTGATTCCATGGGGATTGCGGAGCGAGATGTTGTAATGCCTATAGTACCGATGTTTCATGCAAATGCATGGGGACTACCTTTTGCAAGCGTTAATGTCGGCGCAACGCAAGTATTACCAGGTCCGCATTTTACATCAGCCTTAATTTTAGATTTAGTGGAGCAGGAAAAGGTCACACTAACAGCTGGAGTCCCAACGATTTGGATTGGGGCATTACAGGAGCAGGAGAAGCGCGAACGAGATATTCGTTCATTACGTGCAATTTGTTGCGGCGGCTCAGCTTCACCAACTCGACTAATTCGTACTTTTGAGGAATCATATGGTATACCATATATCGTTGTATATGGTATGACAGAAACAACACCAATCGTAGCATTATCGAATTATATGTCTTGGATGGATGAATGGCCAATTGACAAAAGAATTGAATCGCGAGCTATGCAAGGAATGACAATGGCAGGCATTGAATCTAGTATTGTGAATGATAATGGAGAGGTGCCTTGGGATGGAGAGACGATGGGTGAGTTACGCTTACGTGGTCCGTGGATTTCCCATGAATATTATCATGATGAACGTACGGCTGATGCCTATCGAGATGGCTGGCTATATACAGGAGACATTGCAGTACGAACAGAAGAT
Source organism: Lysinibacillus sp. NPDC047702 (assembly GCF_050272555.1). Classification (NCBI taxonomy): domain Bacteria; kingdom Bacillati; phylum Bacillota; class Bacilli; order Caryophanales; family Bacillaceae; genus Lysinibacillus; species Lysinibacillus sp. NPDC047702. The sequence goes on from NZ_JBNNMG010000091.1 coordinate 2,927, forward strand.
GGCTTTATTAAAATAACGGATCGTACAAAGGATTTAATTAAATCAGGAGGGGAATGGATTTCCTCAGTTGATTTAGAAAATGCATTAATGACTCATGATTCCGTTTTGGAAGCGGCAGTTATAGCGATACCGCATGCCAAGTGGCAAGAACGACCTTTAGCTTGTGTTGTGTTGAAGGAAGGGTCGTCTGCAACAGAAGAGGAGCTGCTAGCATTTTTAGAAAGTCAATTTGCAAAATGGTGGGTACCAGATGATGTTGTATTTTTAGAGGAAATTCCAAAGACATCTGTAGGGAAATTCCTAAAAGCGAAACTAAGAGATAATGTAGCAGAAATTTATCCTAAATTAAATACACTTGTATAATAAAAAGAGCGATTTCCAGTAATGGAAGTCGCTCTTTTACTAACAATAGAATATTATTTATTCAGCATTTGGAATACTTGCTCTACGTCTTTATCACCACGACCTGAGATATTAATAATAATACTTTCTTCAGGCGATAGAGTTGGTGCTAATTTAAGAGCATGTGCCACAGCATGAGAGCTTTCAAGTGCTGGAATAATGCCCTCAACTTTAGATAGCACCTGGAATGCTTCAAGCACTTCCTCGTTTGTCACGGTAACATATTCACCACGGCCAATTGTTTTTAAGTAGCTATGCTCTGGGCCTACTCCAGGGTAATCTAATCCAGCAGCAATCGAATAAGTTGGCAATGGATTACCCTCTGCATCCTGCAGCACTAAACATCTGAAGCCGTGTAAATCACCTGGAGTTCCTTCATTAAGTGAGGCTGCCTTATCGGGCTCAATACCGATGAGACGCACATCCTCATCTGAAATATACTCTGCAAACGCACCAATGGCATTACTGCCACCGCCTACACAGGCAAGTACAGCTGTTGGCAGCTTTCCTTCTTTTTCTAAAATTTGTTCACGACTTTCATGGCTAATAACAGATTGGAAGTGTTTCACCATGGACGGGAATGGATGTGGTCCTACTGCTGAACCTAGTAAGTAGAAAGTAGTTTCATAGTTTTCTACTAAGTCAGCAAATGCCTCATCCACCGCATCCTTTAGTCGTCCTTGACCTTTATCGACAGCGACTACCTTTGCACCAAGAAGCTCCATGCGGAACACATTCAATGCTTGGCGTTTTGTATCTTCTAAGCCCATATAGATTGTGCAATCCATACCAAACATTGCACAAGCTGTTGCCGTTGCTACGCCATGTTGTCCAGCACCTGTTTCAGCAATAACGCGATTTGCACCCATGCGTTTTGCTAGTAAAATCTGTCCTAATACGTTATTGATTTTATGTGAACCTGTATGGTTGAGATCTTCACGCTTTAAATAAATTTTTGCGCCACCCAATTGCTTTGTTAGATTCTCTGCAAAATAAAGCGGCGATTTGCGCCCAACATATTCACGGAAATAATAATCTAGCTCATTTTTAAAGTCTTCATCGTCTTTGAATTTCTGGAAGTTTTCATCTAAAATATTCAATACATTTTGAAGCTCCTCAGGAACAAAGCTACCGCCAAATTCACCGAAATATCCCTTTTTCTCTGCTACTGTACCCATCTCTCTCGACTCCTCTTTCTAATTTTTCCATAAAAAAAGTCACTTCAATCCTTCTGGTAAAAAGGACGAGTAACCGTGGTGCCACCTTTATTCGCAAAAACTGCGCGCTTTCGTACTCCGGTAACGGGGAGTAAATTCGACCTCACATTTTTATGAGGCTGCTCCAAAGTCCATTCACAAGTATGTACTACTGATTTGCACCAGCCATCAGCTCTCTTTAAGTACTACTGCTTGCTACTATTCTTTTTCCTTGCATTTATTATTGAAAAGAATTGTAGAATATTTTCAGAAAACTGTCAAGAGCATAAAAAAGACGAATCTACAAGACTCGTCTGTTAAATCAATTGATTAAAGTTTAAACGTTTATTCAATATATACATAATCGGTGCACCAACTGCTAAGACCACAAATTCACCAGCAGCAACAGTTAACCATGTCCAAAAGAACGGTAATTCTAAAGCTAAGTTCAATTCAAAGGCAATAATGAACATTGTGCATGTAAATAAAAATGTATTGATGATTAAACGTGCCCAAATATTTTTAACAAATTTACAGATTAATATAAGCAGTCCTAGAGTAATCATGGAGTGTCCTACACCAAATAATAAATCATAGATGCCTAATGGTGAAAACAGATTGGAGATAAATACCCCAAGAATAACTCCAACGGCAAAGCGTGGATTAAAGGCCACTAAATGATTAAAAATTTCCGATACGCGGAACTGGACCTCTGTAAAGCCGAATGGTGCGACTAGCAATGTAACCGCAATATAAAGTGCTGCAATAATACCACTTGCCGCTAAAAACTTTATTTTCATATTCATTTCTCCTTAGTTTTTTTGCGTGGGATGGTTACGAACCACGGTGCTTTTCACACAATTAAATATTTTAGTATAGAAGGCTGAATAAAGTCAAATGTCAGAAATAGCAATCCTCTTATTGACAAATTAATTAATCAATAATATTGTTTTATTAATTGATTAATTAATCAATTAATAAAAACTTGGAGGTTGTGTATGTTAAGAATAGAGAATTTGGTTAAATGTTATCAAAATGGGAATGAATTGCTCTATGCGTTAAATTCTGTTTCGTTCTCCATTGATGAAGGAGATTTCGTTGTAATCTTAGGCCCTTCTGGATCTGGTAAATCTACACTTCTAAATGTAATTTCTGGGTTAGAGCAGCCTGATTCAGGAAGCGTAATATATGATGACTACGAGATTTGTGGATTAAATCAAAAGGAACTGACCATGTTTAGGCGAGACAAAACAGCTTTTATTTTTCAGGCATATCACTTACTCCCATATTTAAATGTGGAATCTAACATAAAGATGGGAGCTGATTTAAAAGGAAATCAAAATATTACTGAAATAATTGATGGAGTAGGGCTTAGTGGATTAGAACACCGTCTTCCTTATGAACTTTCAGGAGGACAGCAGCAACGAGTGTCAATTGCACGTGCATTAGCTAAGAAGCCTGATTTCTTATTTTGTGATGAACCAACTGGAGCATTGGACGAAGAAACAAGCAAACAAATATTAACATACTTGAAACGGCTTCAAAATCAATTGAAATTTACAATTATTATGGTAACCCATAATGTTAGTATTGCTCAGATTGCATCGAAAGTAATTAAGATGACTAGCGGAAACATAGTAGAAATCATTAACAATGCTCATCCACGTAATGTGAACGAGATAAAATGGTAAAAGGGATGGTGCACTAATGAAATTGAATAAACAATATCCGATAGTATTAGTTGTTGTCTTTTCTATGTTTATTTGTTCATTACTTGTTTTCTATCTTCAAAACACAAGTTCTATAAAAAAGGTTCTAGCAGGGCAGAATCAACAGGATTTTACACTTATTCTACAGAAAGAAGAAATAATAGAAGATCTTTCAAACGAATATTCTTTTACATATGAACCGCTAACATACAAAGTTATTTATGAAGAGAATAATATATTTCGTGTAATGAAAAATACACGTAGCATAGATATACCAATGTATGCTGAAGGTGTAGCACCTAACGAAATGAATGAAATTGCGATAGATAGAAATTTTTCCAAGCAGAATGAACTGACAGTAGGCGATTCAGTTGCTATCGGCAATACATCCTATTTTATTAGTGGCGTTTTTACTTTACCAGACGCAGTCACACCAGTAGTAGCGGATAATGGTATAACTTATAAATCAAATAATCAGGCATTTATACTATGTAGTGAAGCAATGTACTCAATTTGGGATGAACAAGAGAGAATAAGTTATTCTGGTCGATTTTCTGAGCATTTGTCAGAGAAGCAAAAGCAAAATTTCCTAGAAAAAATGCTTATAAATCCAAATGTAAAGTCAGTAGTAAGCAAAGAGGATAATCCTCAAATACTTTCTACATTAATTGCGAAAGAAAAAATGTTTAAAGTCTGCCTGATAAGCGCACTATGCTTCCTGATATTAACCATAGTAATATTACTTACTATAACCATAATCCAAAATATAAATGAAACAAAATCTGATATGGGTGTTTTCAAAGCACTTGGCTATACTACCGTACAGATTGCTAAAAGATATCTTTTAGTAGGCGTATTTGTATTAATCGGTGGAGTAATAGGATATTTAACTTCCTATATAATCAGTCCACTGTTTATTAATCGAATCAATTCTACATTTCTTGTACCGAATGTGTTACAAAAATTTGATACTGTACAGTTCATTCTATTTACAACAATTCCAGCGCTGTTTTTCTCTATACTAGCTTTTGGAATTGCCGTATTTACCTTAAGGAAGCCACCATTAGAAATGATTCATAATGCAGAGTCAGTAAAATTAAATATTTTTGTTAAGCGAAGACAAAAAATTAGAGAAACTAATCCCTTTAAAAAAATAGTATTTAAATCAATTATTGCTAATAACATTTTATTAGTTTTATTGACTTTGCTCACAGGCTTTATGGCTAGTGCAAATTTGCAGATTGCTTTTTCTTTGCAAACAATGGCTGATAAGGTATCTACATTAACACTTAAGGGAGCCGAGTATGAAAGTAATGTTCGGTATAATGAGGCTAAGACAATGGAATCTTTGGACTCAGGAATACCTTATTTTGCGATAGATTGTAGATTTGAATTTCCAAACGGTAATGTATTGAACAATGGACAATTTATGACATTATCTAATAGTTTGTCTATTTTTAAGCTCTATAGTATTCAAAAACAGGACAACATAGATATTTCAGAGCAAGAAGGTATTGTTGTGAATGATTGGATGCGTAAGAAATATGATTTGTCGATTGGGGATACAGTAAAGATATATATAAATAATGATGTTTATCAGCTACCTATAACCGCAGTTGAGCAATCAGTGTATGGAGAAATAGTATATAGTAGTATTGAAACTGCGAACAAAGCTGGCATCTTAGAAAAAGAAGAATATAATGGTGTATTTACGAATGACAATGTAGAGTTTGACAACAAACAGCATATATTTGTTTCAAAACATGAAGATATAATCGATTCAAGCTCTCAGCAAAAGGGAACGTATGTGGCTTTATCATTTTTATTTATCATAATTGGTTTAGCTTTAAGTATTTTAACAATCAGTATTGTTATAAAGGTTATTATTTCCTCCAATCGAAGATATTTAGCATTGATGAAAGCTTTTGGCTATACGGATTCTGAATGCAATCGAATAGTCTTGTCAGGATTTCGTATAATCGCATACATTGGATTTATTATTGGAACATTTTATGCGATTATTTTGTCTAAATTTTTGTTTGATGCACTAGCTAAATCTTCTACAATGGCAATACCGATGACACCAGATATTAAGGTGATAGTACTTTCCCTTGCAATCTTTGCTGTTTCATACGAGGTCATTATGTTAATCTATAAAAAAAGCTTCAATGCTGTATCAGTGCAGGAGGTTATGATGAAATGAATAAACGCCGCGAACAGAAGGAAGTTAGACGAGAGCAAATTCTAAACGCGGGCTTGGATTTGTTTATAAGAAATGGTTACCATGGAACTACAACGAAAGAGATTGCAGACACATTTGGAATTAGCCAAGGATTGCTGTTTCATTATTTCGGCTCTAAAGAAGAGGTATACCTTGAACTATTAGAACGAGCTAAAACAAGTATGTCTGATATTCATATTTCTGAAGAGGAATTAGAGCATCCTTTAGAGCATTTAAATACGATGGTTACTATGATACTGGATTCTTTTAAAACTTATCCGTTATCAGCAAAATTATTTATGTTAGTTGCACAAACACAGATTGCAAGTAACTTACCGGATACAATTCAACAAGTGTCTAAGGATATCGCTGCCTCTAAGGAGTTTGAAAGTTTAGTTAATGTAGGCCAAGTTAAAGGGGTAATACGAGAGGGTGATTCTAAAGCACTTTCAGGTTGTTTTTATTCTGCAATTCAAGGTGTTGCGCAAACTTATGTTTGTTTCCCTGATATTCCTTTACCTCAAAGTAGCTGGTTAGTAGATATTTTGAAAAAGTAAAACTATAAAATAAGCCTGACATTTCTATTGAAAATTGTCAGGCTTTTTAATGTATAATTTGGAAATCAAATGTCAGAAAAATAAAAGTTTTTTATTTTGTCGATGTCCATTATATAACTTCGCAAAATTGTCATAAAAAAATTTATTATGTTAGAAAAAGATATCACTTTATTAAAATAGCGTAGTTTAGCGGTTTAAAGCGACAAATTGAATGAAAAACTAAAATATTTCGCCAAATGTAAAAGTCAGAACATTCATAATGTTGTTGACGAACCTCGATAATCACGATAATATAGCGATACGTTCACACTTTGTTTGAGTGAAGTGTGATAGATATCAGAGAAAATAGTCGGGGGGATTATTTGTGAAGGGCAATTTAAAAAAGCTTTCGTTCCTATTATTTGGATTAGTATTGTTACTTGCTGCTTGTGGTAGTGGTGGCTCTAGTTCATCTGATTCAAAGGGAGACGAGAAAAATAATGCAAGCGAGAGCAGCAAGGAAGCAGAAAAAACATATAAAATTGGGATTACTCAACTTGTCGAGCATCCATCTTTAAACGCAGCAACGGAGGGCTTTAAAAAAGCAATCGAAGACTCAGGCCTAAAAGTTGAGTTTGATCCACAAATAGCTCAAGGTGATAACAGTCTTAGCACAACAATTGCCAACAATCTAGTAAGTGCAAATGTAGATTTAATCTTTGCTAACTCTACGCCGTCTGCACAAGCAGCAGCAACAGCGACTAGTGATATTCCAATTATCTTTACCTCAGTAACAGATGCAGTTGGTGCACAGTTAATCGAATCGATGGAGAAGCCAGGAAAAAATATTACAGGTACGATTGATTTACATCCTGAAACGATTGCTAAAACAGTAGCGTTCTTAAAAGAACTTGGCGCTAAAAATGTAGGTATGGTCTACAACGCTGGTGAACAAAACTCAGTAGCGCAAATAAAAGAAGTGAAAAAAGTGATGGCTGAGCAAGGACTTGCGGTTAAAGAGGCTTCTGCAGCAACTTCTGCAGAGGTAAAACAAGCTGCTGAATCATTAATCGGTAAAGTGGATGCATTCTATATTATTACTGATAATACAGTAGTTAATGCTTTAGAATCTGTGATTGATGTAGCAAATGCCAATAAATTACCTCTAGTTGTAGGGGAGCTTGACTCTGTAGCACGTGGTGGCTTAGCTGCATATGGTTTCGAATATTTTGACATTGGTTATGAAGCTGGTCAAATGGCTGTGAAAATCCTAAAAGGCGAAGCAACGCCAGCTGATACACCAGCACAATACCCACAAAATCTGAAATTATTAATCAATAAAAAAGTGGCAGATGATTTAGGAATCGAAATTAAGGATTCTTGGGGAGCAGAACTTTTAGAAAAGTAATGTCCAAAGTGGCATTATATTGGGGTTAAGCGGGGGAGGATTGTCCCCGCTTTCTCTTCATTTTATACGATAATTTTAGGAGATGATTCAACGATGTTTTCAGCATTATTTGGCGCAACGGAGCAAGGAATCATCTATGCAATTATGGCACTCGGTGTGTACTTAACATTCCGTGTGTTAGATTTTCCGGACTTAACGGTTGATGGAAGCTTTGTAACAGGGGCGGCTACAGCAGCAACGATGATACTGCTTGGTTATCACCCAATCTTAGCGACTATAGTGGCAATTGTTGCTGGATTTATTGCAGGATGTATGACTGGAATTCTTCACACAAAAGGGAAAATTAACCCGTTGTTATCGGGAATTTTAATGATGATCGCTTTATATTCTATTAACCTACGTATTATGGGGTTAACTGCAGAAAATACGATAGGTCGTCCGAATATTCCATTATTGAACTCTGAAACGTTATTTTCAAAGTTTCAAGCATTTTGGGGTAACTTAGGCATCGATGCTGCAATAAATAACCTATTAAAAGGCATTGGCGTTCAACAAGTACTACCATCCACATGGGGCACGCTGATTGTAGTATTAATCATCACGATTTTAATTAAGTTAATTGCAGACTGGTTCTTAAAGACAGAGGTCGGACTGGCTATCCGAGCAACTGGTGATAATAAGCGAATGATTCGCAGCTTCTCAGCAAATACAGATACACTTATTATTCTAGGGCTAGGTCTTTCTAATGCACTTGTCGCATTTTCTGGAGCTTTAATCGCACAGTATTCGAAGTTCTCAGATGTAAGTATGGGAATTGGTATGATTGTAATTGGTCTAGCATCCGTTATTATTGGTGAAGCCATCTTTGGTACAAAAACAATTATGCGTACAACTTTTGCTGTTATCGCAGGGGCTATTATTTATCGTATTATTTTAGCTTTAGCATTACGTGTAGATTTCCTAGATTCAGGAGATATGAAATTAATCACAGCCATTATCGTTATTCTAGCGCTTATCTTACCTCAATTTATCAATAAGAGTAAGGAGCGCAAACGTAAGATCAAACGCGCAGCAGAGCGTTCACAAGTAAAGACTGTTGAGCAGGGAGGAGGGAAAGGCCTTGCTTAAGCTAAACGGTATCAATAAAATTTTTAATGAAGGTACACCTGACGAAAAAATTGCACTTGCAGAAATTAATTTGCATTTAAAGCCAGGTGATTTTGTCACAATTATCGGTAGTAACGGTGCTGGTAAGTCGACGATGATGAATATGATTTCAGGTGCTTTAACGCCTGATTTTGGCTCGGTTTTAATTGATGGAAATGAGGTAACGACTTTACCTGAATATAAACGTTCTCACTACATTGGCCGTGTATTTCAGGATCCAATGGCGGGCACAGCGCCAACGATGACGATTGAAGAAAACTTAGCATTAGCTTACTCGCGAAATAAAGGAAGAGGCATACGAATTGGTGTTGATAAAAAACGTCGAGAGTTCTTTAAAGAATCTTTAGAGATGCTTGGCTTAAATCTTGAAAATCGTCTATCAGCAAAGGTTGGCTTATTGTCAGGCGGAGAACGTCAAGCTCTGTCACTTTTAATGGCTACATTTACAAAGCCATCTATTTTATTGCTTGATGAGCACACGGCGGCACTTGACCCTTCTCGTGCAGAGTTAATCACTCGCATTACAAAGTATTTAGTTGACAAGGATAACTTAACAACTTTAATGGTTACACACAATATGCAGCAAGCATTAGATTTAGGAAATCGTTTGATTATGATGGATAAAGGCCAAATTATTCTAGAGGTTGGCGAGGATCGCAAGCACGAATTGACGATTCCAGATTTAATGGCAGAGTTTGAACGCATCCGCGGAGAGAAAATGAATTCTGATCGTGCTTTATTAGGGTAATGAAAACGCTCATACATAGGTATGGGCGTTTTTTTGCTGTATGTAGATAAACAGATGAAAAGTTTCGATAAATCTCTAAGTTGTTTCGATAAAATGTATTATAATCTTGGGAAAGGAGGTGAAAAATATGCTATTGAAAAAGAGAGAAGTATCATCGAAGCAACGGATGTTAGAGATGATTGAAAGAAGACTACCGAAATCTCACACAAAGTATACTTATTATCAAGACATGTTAAATAGAATAAAGGCAGGGTATGCTGGAGAGCAAAGAGTAGATCAGGAATGGCATGAGATTTATTTGGAGCATATGTACTATATATTGCACGATGTTGAATTGAAAGTTGATGGCGGATTAATACATCAAATTGATACATTATTCATATCACAAAATTTTATTTTAATAGTGGAGATTAAAAATATTTCTGGTCGTGTCGATCTTATGGTAGAAAACCATCAGTTCATAAGAGTTACTTCTGATGGAAGAGTAGATGGTTTTCGCAATCCGTTAGATCAGGTAAAGCGACATGCTAGATTTATGTATAGAATACTTCAAATGAGAGGGCATCCTATACCAATAGAATTTTTGGTTGTTTCTGCAAATCCAAATATGATTATGTCGCATCGTTTCAAGTCTCAGCCAATTCTCCATGTAAGTGGCTTGGCAGAAAGAATTGAGCAATTGTACAAGAAGCATCAACGAGTTTATATGAGTGAAACTGATTTAATTGAGCTCTCGGAACATATGCTACAGATGCATAAGCCAACACAGTGGATTCCAGATCTTAAGCTAGACGAGCTAAAGAAAGGGGCCTTATGTTCACAATGTAATTTTGACCATATTTTATGCTATACACGTGGAAAATGGCGTTGTAGCAATTGCGGTATAATTGATAACCAATCAGTGCTTGTTGCATTGCATGATTTTCGATTAATGAGAGGTAACCATATTTCAAATGCTCAATTTCGTGATTTTTTTGATATTAGCTCAGAGAAAGCGGTTTATTATTTATTGAAGAAATTAAAATTTGAAGCACTTGGTGAAAATAAGAATAGAAAATATATAATTCCTACAAAATTGTTAGATTAGCGACTAAAACTATCGAGCGGTCAGATGGTGTCGCTTTTAAGGTAGATGTCGATATTTTTTATAAGTTGGGCGATAACGCGCTGAAAAGTTTCGATAAACCAGAGAAAAGTCTCGATAAAACCCAAATTTGTTTCGATAAACCTCCCTTCATCCCCATAAAAAAGCCACACTTTCATAAAAAGTGTGACTCATTATATTAGACGAGTAAGCCAAAGAGCTGAATATCGTTATTTACCTCTTTATATTTAAAGCCAAACTCATTCATACGTGCTAGTAAACCTTCATACTCGTCACGATTGCCAAGCTCGATACCGACTAAGGCAGGACCACTCTCTTTGTTGTTTTTCTTTGTATATTCAAATGTCGTAATATCATCATTTGGCCCTAATACACTTGTAAGGAACTGGCGAAGTGCCCCCGCACGTTGAGGGAAGCTTACAATGAAGTAATAAAGTAAACCCTCGTGAATTAAAGATTTTTCTTTAATCTCCTGCATGCGCCCAATGTCATTATTACCACCGCTAATGATGACAACCACTGATTTCCCTTTAATTTCTTCTTTATAAAAATCGAGTGCAGCAACAGATAATGCACCAGCAGGCTCTGCAATGATGGCATGCTTATTATAAAGATCTAGAATTGTTGTGCATACTTTACCTTCAGGCACTAGGACAATGTCATCTAAATAGCGGCGACAAACATCGTAGGTATGATGACCAACGCATTTGACCGCAGCGCCATCAACAAACTTATCTATCCAGTCAAGTGCCACCGCACCACCCTCTGCAAATGCTGCTTTCATACTGCCCGCACCAGCAGGCTCTACACCAATGGCTTTACTTGTTGGAGAAAGGTTTTTAATATAGGCAGAAACACCAGACATTAATCCTCCGCCACCGACGCTACCAAACACGTAGTCAATAGGTTCCTCTATATCATTCATAATTTCAACAGCGACAGTTCCTTGACCAGCGATTACATCAAAATCATCAAATGGGTGAATAAAGATTTTGCCATGCTCTTCACAGTAGGCTAATGCACTTTCAGCAGAATCATCAAAAGTATCACCTGCTAAAATAATTTCCACATATTCTCGACCAAACATACGCACTTGATCAATCTTTTGCTTAGGGGTAGTTTGAGGCATAAAGATGCTTGCATGAATTTTTAATTGTGCACAGGCATACGCGACACCTTGTGCATGATTACCCGCACTTGCACAAACAACACCAGCTGAGCGAGCCTCTTCTTCGATCTTTTTAATTTTATAATAGGCACCACGAAGCTTAAATGAGCGTACATGCTGTAAATCTTCACGTTTGAAATAAATATTAGCTCCGTATTTCTCGGATAAATAGTCGTTTTTCTGTAGCGGTGTGTGCACTACTACATCTTTTAAAAAATGATGTGCAATTAAGACATTCTCTACTTGCACAGTTCTAGTATCAGCAACTTCCATAGTGTTCATCCTCCGTTTTACGTATAAAACATTTATCTATGATAGCATACTTTATTAGAAATTTGTTATTAATTTTTAGTAAATTCTAAATTTTCGGTGTCTATTTTATGTTTAGCATGACTCGTATAAGAATAATGAATCGTATTCGAGAAAAAACAATGTTTATCGAGTTTCAAGAGAATGCCTGTTATTCAAAGAAATTTTCCTCATAACGAAAGTGGCCAAGCATATACTAGACTAGCTTAGGACTAGTAGGAGGGTATGTAATTGGAAATCATTCAAGGGATTCTATCTACATACATTCAATTTTTTGATTGGGACATGTGGAAGGAAGTTTTAACAGATCCTGTATCTTGGGGATTGATATCAACACTTATTGTTATCGAGGGTTTACTTTCAGCCGATAATGCGCTTGTATTGGCAGTACTAGTTAAGCATTTACCAAACAAGCAGCGAAAACGAGCGTTAATGTATGGTATGATGGGTGCCTATTTTTTTCGATTCCTGTTTATAGGCATCGGTGTATATTTGGTAGAATTTTGGTTTATAAAATTACTAGGGGCCTTGTATTTAGGATGGCTGTGTGTCGCTCATTTCTTACAAATAGGGGAAGCGGATAGTGTCAAGGAAGTTAAAAAATCAGGCTTGATGGTTCGACTTTTCGGGACGTTTTGGGCAACCGTCATTTCGGTAGAATTAATGGATATTGCTTTTTCGGTTGACGCCATATTTGCCGCATTTGCGATATCCAATCAAATATGGATATTACTGGTCGGTGGAATGCTAGGTATTTTAATGATGAGAACAATAGCAGGCTTATTTCTTATCATTATTGAAAAGATACCTGAACTTGAGACGACAGCCTTTATTATCATTGGCATCATAGCGCTGAAGATGCTAGTTAGTATAGTTGGTGTTCATGTTCCGCATTATATGTTTTTTGTTGTTCTCATTATTGTCTTTACGATTACTTTTATTATTCATTATTTGAAAAAATTAAGAGTGGCTTAACAAAAAGGTTCTGTTCTCAAAAAAAGAGAGCAGAACCTTTGTTAAATTACTTAGCATAATGATCAGGGTTTACAATATAGAACTTTTCGATATTCAGCCAGCTTTCGCTCATTGGCTCCCCGTCATCAATGCGCTTTTCGGTTTCCTTCATCATCCAAGCTGTTTGAGAGGCATGTGCCTGTAAAGCTTTCACTTTGTCCATCTTCATCTCACGAATATCATAGACAACATGAGGCTCTCCATTTTTCTCAATAGTATCATTTGCAAAGGCACAGCCAAATACTTGTGGACGCTCAGCTTTAGGAATACGACGAACAGCCTCAACTACTGCACGAGCAGTGGCCTCATGATCAGGATGCACGGCAAAGCCAGGCAGGAAAGTAATGATAAGAGAAGGCTTTAACTCTTCAATTAAACCTTCCACCAGCTTTACCATTTTTTCGTCGTCTTCAAACTCAATTGTTTTATCACGGAAACCAAGCATACGTAAATCCTGTATACCCATAGCCTCTGCAGCAGCAATAAGCTCCTTACGACGAATTTCAGGTAAGGATTCACGTGTAGCAAAAGGTGGATTTCCTAAATTACGCCCCATTTCACCTAATGTTAAGCATGCATATGTAACAGGGGTATTCATCTTCTTAGTATAGTAGGCGATTGTCCCAGCAACTGAAAAAGCCTCATCATCTGGGTGAGGGTAAACAATTAAAATATGACGTTGTGGTTGTAAATTCAAATAGTCGTCCCCCTTAATAAGTAAATGGCGTTTCACTAATTTCAAGCGCAATCGCCAATTTTCCAGAGTAGTCTAGCCCAGCCATCAATAAACGGCCTAAATCATCTAATTCATAATGTGTGATGCCTTGAGCATAAACCCATCCATGTGCCATTTTTAAGCCGACACGATGGGGTGAATCATCTACTACTTTTGCTAGCTCGTAATTAATCTTGGCATTGCGAATAAAGGCGCCTGCATTAAAAAATTTTTCATCAAAGTGTGCTGCATAAGAACCGTTCGTTGTCTCAAGATGAATATAAACGTCTTTGTTGGCGAAAGAATTCAATAATTCCTGCAACGTCTCTACTTGTACTTCTTGCATCTTAACACTCCTCTCGATTATTTCTAATTTAAGTATAGTAAAAAAAATTCACAAAGGGAAATTGAATGCTCTTTAGATGATAAATTAATCAGTTGTTTAAAATAAATCAGCATCTTTTAATCTATGACGTATTCATAAGCAATATTCTTGAAAAAATTATAGTAATGTATCAATATAAGAGTGTGAAAGCAATTTTGTACAAAATGTGTCGTTTTGTATAGTAAACGATTTCACAACTAATAAGATATTGCAACCATGGCTTCTTTTTGATATAGAGTATAGATAATTGTTTATGTTGAAGGGAAATTAAACTAGGAAATTTTACGAATTCTATCTTGGTACAATAGATGACGCTCCTTCAGCATGAATTAGTTATGTAGCTTAAAAAGGAAAGAAGACTGAAAGCTAATTATCATAGTATAGTAAAAAAGCCGCAATTCTCCATAACAGAGAATCGCGGCTTTTCATAGTGTTGAAAAATTAAATAGTCAAGGGACTTTTTGTGAATATTTAGTCAAAATGAAGGTGATTTCCGTTCCAGGCTACTCGCTTTCCTG
>NZ_JBNNMG010000092.1:0-16997 GCF_050272555.1 Lysinibacillus sp. NPDC047702
TACTTTTTCCCATTTTAACGATAAATGAAACCTATCATTTCTAATTATAAAATCATTTGATTAGATGTGTAGAAATCTTAAGTTGACAGCTATGGACCAAAGTACTTCCCGATTACTCAATCCAATCCCTCCATTACAAAAATAATATTACCTTAATTCTTTTTCGTAAAAATAGGTTCTTCAATTTGAAACGCATTCGTCATTAAATAATAATGTTGTTTTTCTTCTTCATTGTTATCGCTAATTAAATCTTCTAGAAGAGCTCTATATTTTTTGGTGAATTCCAGGAACTTTTCTTGGCTCACTGTAAATTCTTTTTGGAGGGATAGATTGTTCCATTCTTCAACATTTGAAGAATGTAGTTTGAATGTTTCATCATGTGGAGTTACACACGCGTTTTAGCACGACTTAACACTTCTAAAAATGATTGTCTTGTAGCTTCTTTAGACTCAACATAATTAAGCAAATGGTCTGCAGGGATAAACCCTCTTGCTATTGCTTGATAGTACTTAATAAATTTCCTCCTCGTTCTTCGGTTCTTACTAGCTTGATAATTCCATGTTCAAGGTAGTATTTTTTCTAAGCCTGTTTCAGCTGCCAGCTTTGAGAAAATGCTTCAAAAGGGCTTTTTAACACCTCAGATCACAAAGGAGAACAAGAAACCAATTGTAGAGCGACGAGCTTATTATCGATTTAATTTTCCTGCCTATGTAGTGGGAACGATGACAATTATCGAGATTAATCAGAAGAAGGTAGACATTGGAAACACGCCGATACTAATCGAAAATATCAGTTTAGGTGGTATAAAAATCCGTTCTTCATTAAAATTACCGATAAATAGTAGGATGACATTTAAATTTAGTTTTGTATTAATGAAGCAATCCTTTGAGCTAGAAGGCACTTTACGGTGGACACTTGAGGAAAATTTTGAGGTGTACTCCTATGGTGTGGCGTTTAAAATAAAGCAAGAAGAGGAGGGGAGATTAGCTCCTATCATAAATCGTATGACTGCCTTGCACAATAATCATGAAAAAATACAGGATACACCATTTACCTTTGAAGATATAGAAGCTTTTTTAAAAAAAATATAGAGCCTATTTAAAAGATGGGGTTGGGACAGAACTCAATAATTTTTTAAAATAAAGAAAATGGATAATGACTTTTCCGTTTCACTGAGCTGAGTGATCCTTCTTGGGTCAAAAAATGTTAGACCGAGATACAATCGATCTAACATTTTTTCTTTTGGTCCCAGACTCATCTTGTAGAGAATATATATATAGTTTCAGTGAGAAGTTCGACTATACTGCAATACAAGAAGCTCTTTAATCGTAGTTTTAATTACTTCATCATTTAATTCAATCAGAACAAAACAGTCTGTAGCATAGTCTGCGATTAACTCTCTACACATACACCACCCGAATACTCTATCTATTTCATCGGAATAAGGGTGTCTCACTGCTACAATTGTATCAAAATCCTTTTCCCCATTCGAAATTGCACTACCAATTGCAATAGCTTCTGCGCAAACTGTTACTCGTCCTATGTATGCTTCAATATGTACAGCCGAAATGATATCGCCTGCTTTTGTGCGTATGGCTGCTACATGATGTCCTGATAAAGCGTTGTAATTTTTTTAGTTGCTGCTTCTACCAATTCTAAATCCTGCTGAGATATAAGAAATGTTTTCATATAATTTTGACCTCTGTTTCCAATATTTGAATCAAGTTCTTCTAAAGTAAAATGGAATAATTATTTTTAAGCTGACAATCACTCTATCACTAATCATTCAAGATGGCAACAGCTCGTACAGGGGCACCATCAGCATTTTTAAACTTAATGGGCAGGGCACAGAAAGTGAAGAGTCCATCACCAATTTCCCCAAGTCTCGTTAAATTCTCAATAATAACAAAATCGACATCAGCTAAAACTTTTTTATGAATTGTTAAATTAGCATCTAACATCGAGTCAATGCTTATTACGTCGAGTCCAACACCTTTTTTCTTACTTTGCATCAAATAATCTGCGACTTCTTCTGTCAAATATGGATAGTTTCCGAAATAAGTAGCTGTGCCCCAGTATTGATCCCATCCAGTAAAAAATAATAGGAATTCCGCTTGATCAGCCTTTTCTTTTACCGCATTAATTCGATCCATTGCAATTTCTTGACCTTGTTGTAAATCGCTACAATCAATGACTAGCCCAGAACCTATAAATTGTTCGGCTGGTATGTTATCGAGTGTAGTTCTATCGGCAAATATGTGATTTGGAGCATCCATATGTGTTCCTGTATGAGAAGCCATCGTTAGGGAAGTTTCTTTAAATCCATCATTTTCGTGATTACATATTATTTTTAATGATGGCTGATCTGTACCAGGGTAGACTGACATATTTTCAGTGATTGTATGCGTTAAATCAATTATTTTCATATATAAACCTTTCTTTCTTTTTTAAAGCTATTGTACCATTAAATCTCGACGTAACTAAGTTGCTGTTCGTTTGCATCACATTCATTTATAGAAAGAACGTAAAAGGAGTACTGTAGGAATGCCAATCACAGCATTGGCTCAGCTATAAAGGAGATATTTGAATTGCGATGTTTATTTCCATATAGAGACAATGTATTAGTATAGCCTATTTCAATAGGGAAAAGCTGAAAAATTAAAAGCTTCATCTATATCTTTTCATCTGCATATAGTAAAATAAAAGACTGTAAACAATAAGTAGTGATGCTACTATGGCTTTTAAGGAATAGGAGAATTTAAGTGAAACAACAAACAATCATTTTAACCGGTGGAGGGACAGCTGGTCATGTATCACTCAATCAGGCGATACTCCCTTCTTTACAAGAACTAGGTTATGATGTCCACTATATTGGCTCAGAGCAGGGCATTGAAAAGGAATTAATAGGCGAAGCATTTCCTAGCGTTCCGTTTTACGGAATTTCAAGTGGGAAATTGCGTCGTTATTTTTCGATGAAGAATTTTACAGACCCGTTTAAAGTGCTTGCTGGGATGATGCAGGCTTTTCGTATTATCAAAAAAGTGAAACCACAAGTGATCTTTTCAAAGGGAGGATTTGTATCTGTCCCTGTAGTGATGGCTGCGAAATTTGCAGGTGTTCCAGTGGTTATTCATGAGTCAGATGTGACACCAGGGTTGGCCAATAAAATAGCCTTGCCATTTGCCTCACATATCTTTACCATTTTTGAAGAGACATTACAGCATCTGCCAAAGGAAAAGGCGACTTGTACAGGTTCTATCATTCGCCAAGAGCTATTTATAGGAGAGAGAGCAGAGGGATTATCACTTTGTGGCTTTACAACATTAAAACCCGTTTTACTTGTGATGGGGGGAAGCTTAGGCTCAGTTGTCTTAAATGATGCATTGCGTCAAAATTTACCAGAGCTCGTAAAGCAATTTCAAATTATTCATTTATGCGGTAAGGGTAATTTTGATAAGGCATTGGCATCTATGCCAGGGTATAAGCAATTTGAATATGTAACAACAGAATTACCGGATTTATTGCATGCAGCAGACTTTATCGTTTCACGTGCAGGTTCTAATTCTATTTTCGAATTTTTAGCTCTTCATAAGCCGATGCTATTAGTGCCGTTATCTGCGCAAAAGAGCCGCGGTGATCAAATCTTAAATGCAAATTTATTTAAAAGGCAAGGCTATGCAGAAGTTTTAGAAGAGGAAGAACTTACAAAGGAATCCTTTAAAAAATCAGTACATGTTTTGACTGAACATAAAGAGGATATGGTAGCAACCATGAAAAAAACACAAAGACCAAAAACGCCAAAAGAAATGGCAGAATTAATCTTACATTATAAAAAGTAGTCTTTATGAATTGATAGACCAGATAACACCTATTCAACAATTACCACTAAAAAAGCTATGTGCCAGTCAAAATGACAGAACACATAGCTTATTTTATAGAGAAATTAATTTTTTTGAGTTACATTGCTTGTTCTTCGCCTTCTAGCATTTCGTTAGCTGTTGTCAGATAGAACAAGTCTTTTGGGATTTTATATAAATCAAATTGCGCTTTACCACTGTTCACCTGTGATAATAATGTAGGGTGACTTTCATTTGCACTCACGACATAAGGTAACTTTAAAGCTGCACGTTGTGATTTTTTATTTTCAACACGTATACGGAGAAAAACTGTATGGAAATTGTAGTCAAAAAATAATTCGTTTAAAAATAGCATCTTTGCTTTTTGGTTATAACCTTTGCCTTGATAAGGGAGTCCAATCCATGTTCCTAAAAAGCCTGCACCTTCCTCAACATCATGAATGCTAATGGTGCCGATTGGTTGACCCCAATCATCAGTAATGGTCCTAGAAATAGCGAGTCCCTTCGCTTCTTCTTCAATCAGTTGTTTTGTCATAAACCAATATTCATCAGCAGATGTGGCTTTTTGACGAACAAATGGGAAAACAGAAGGGTGTGATAATAGCTCATAAAGCTCTGTACATTCATGTAGGTCTCGATGTTTAAGCATACGAAACGCCTCCTTTACTAGGGTAGTTAAAACAATTCCGTTGAAACATAAAGAAGAAAACTAAAATTCGTACTGGAATTAAAACCCAAAGAACTAGACGTTATAACTATGATAACCATAATTTCCCGCTGTCTTACTGATTTTCGACCATACCGAAAAAAGGCTAGTTTTTTTAATATAATATAACAATCCTACTGTTTAATGCAATCATTTTACTCGCTAAAACAAAAATTAAGTTTAATAGTCAGTTAATTCTGAAAAGTAAATAATGCTATAAATACTTAATTTTGTATGAAAATTTTTTAGGAAGATTAAGTCTATCATATCAATTTTTTCTAAAGTACAATAGTTATCCTATTTCTTTTG
Organism: Lysinibacillus sp. NPDC047702; assembly: GCF_050272555.1. Lineage (NCBI taxonomy): Bacteria > Bacillati > Bacillota > Bacilli > Caryophanales > Bacillaceae > Lysinibacillus > Lysinibacillus sp. NPDC047702. Next base: position 4,873 of record NZ_JBNNMG010000092.1, read on the forward strand.
CATTATTTAATTTCTTGAAAAGAGGGAAACTATCAAAAAATACCCTGAAAAGGATATAATATCTGTAATTCAAACGAAGTATTTCATTGGAAATATGTTATAATAGTATTATTGATTTTTTTGTATAAATAAACATTAATATAATAATTCTTTTTCAATTTTAACGACTTTTGGGGGTGACAGCATGGAGTATCTTTTAAGCGAAGAATTATTTAATGAATTATTTATTGGCAAGGATTTTGTCTTTCTTATGAAAAAGGTAGGAGACGATTATCAATATATTCGCTTAAATCAAGCAGCTCAAGCTTTGTTATCAGATAAGGCGATTGGGAAAATGCTTTCTACCGTTACCTCAAGTCGCAATTTTTCAATAATTCAGGAATATTATTGTCAAGCCATTATGAAGCATGCTCAAATCGATTATGTGGATTATGCTTATTATAAATCGGAGATTCGAAAATATGAGACATCAGTTCGTCCGCTAAAATACATGGATGAGGACTATGTTTTAGCTATCACAAAAGAGATTCTCTATGACCGTAGTATTGAGGATAAGTTTTTATTTATGCGCTCAATGTTTGACCATGCCTTTTTCTCAACTGTCATTCTATCTGCAGAAGGGGCTGTTTATGAAGTTAATTCAAGCTTCATGGACGATTTTGGATTAGATAATGATGCGGTAAAAAAGAAATTGTTTATTGATTTACCAATTGTCCCTAAAGATGAGATAGAAAATATTCAAACTTATCTACAAAGAGCAGCAATGGGTGAAAATATTGGAGAAAAACTTATCAAACTTCATACATTGGAGAAAAAAGAGCGCATTTATCTAATGTCTCTTTCTCCAGTGATGCAAGGAGATAATTCATTTGCGATATTTCTTATTATGAAAGATTTCACACAATTTACTGAGCAAAAGGCAGAATTACGTTCAAAATCGCATGGCTTAGAAGTTTTTAAGGCTGCTTTGAACTCTGCAACGGCCATTGCAATATGGGATGTTGATGGCATAATAAATGAAGTAAATGATCTATTTTTAAATGCGTCAGGCTTCACGGCGGAGGAGCTTATTGGTCAACCTTATAAGTTAATCGAACCTAGTTACCATACAGAGAATTTATTGCACCTAATTAATAAAACGCTTGGAGCGGGGAATATCTGGCGAGGTGAACTGTGTTACCGTACAAAATATCATGCAGATTACTGGGTAGAAGCAGCGATTGTTCCGTTAAAAAATGAATTTGGCAAGATAGAGCAATATTTATCCATTAACTATGATATTACGGACAAGAAAAGAATGTTAACGGAATTAAAAAATATTGAACGCACATTCCGTCTAATAACTGAAAATACAAATGACTTGATCGTTATTACGAACGAGGATGGTATTATTATTTATGCCTCGCCGTCCTATAGGATTTTCTTAGGCTATGAAAATGTAGATTTACAGGGACAGTTTTATAGTGATATTGTCGACGAGGAAAGTAAAATGGCATGGCAAACATTCTTAAATAACTATTCTGGTCAAACGGATACACAATTTGAGCTATTACTCAAGGCAAAGGATGGTACACCTGTTTGGACAGAAGGTAACGTAACCGTAGTACATGATCCTGAACGAGAAAAAGTTTCGCAAATTATGATGGTATCCCGTGAAATTACGCACCGAAAAGAACGGGAGAACGATTTATTATATTTAGCCTATCATGATACGTTAACACAGCTACCTAATCGACGTTATTTATTAAAGGAGTTTCCAAAGTTACTGGCAGAAGCGCAAGATGCGAATAATTGTTTGGCAATGCTTTATATTGATGGAGATGACTTTAAGGATGTAAATGATCATTTTGGTCATGACACCGGTGATGATTTTATCCAAAAGTTTGGGCAAGTTTTAATCAACTCTGTCAGAGGTCATGATTTAGTGATTCGTATTGGCGGAGATGAATTTATTGTTATACTTACGGGATTAACTAAAGATAATGAAAAGCGAAAGGCACAAATGATGCATATTATTCAGCGCATCCGAAATGAACTAAAAAAAGGATGGATTATTGAAAATAATTACTTTGCTCCGACTGCTTCGATTGGTGTAGCGTATTATCCCGATCATGGGAAAAATTTAGACGAATTACTAGATTTAGCGGATCAAGCGCTCTATAAAGCGAAGGAATTTGGGAAAAATAAACTTTATATTACGGAAGCTCATTGAAAAAAGTCTGTACAAACAAGTATTTGCTTGTGGTACAGACTTTTTATTTGATGTTATGCTATAACCGTGTTAGGTAGGAGATACCTCCATTAAGTGATTATAGAATAGAAGGTGAAAGCAATGCCTAAGAAAATACTTTTAGTAGAAGATGAAAAGCATATCGCTCGCTTTGTAGAACTGGAATTAAAGCATGAAGGCTATGAAGTCTTGGTTGCTTTTGATGGCCGTGAAGGACTCGCCTATGCTTCAACTGAAAATTTTGATGTTCTCTTATTAGATGTTATGCTTCCAGGTATCAATGGCATTGAAATATGTCGCAGGGTTCGTACACAGTCAAATGTACCGATTATTTTATTAACTGCGCGAGATGCAGTAATGGATCGCGTAGCAGGCTTAGATGCAGGAGCAGATGACTATATTGTAAAACCTTTTGCCATTGAAGAGCTGTTAGCTAGAATTCGAACGATCTTACGTCGTGCTATGCCAGAGGAAAAAAATAGTGGGACAATACAATTACGTGATATTGAAATCGATTTAGCAGCTTATGAAGTTTCTGTCCAAGGATTAAAGCTAGATTTAACAAAAACAGAATTTGATTTATTGAAACTCTTAATTGAACATAAAAATAAAGTTTGTACAAGAGAGCTTATTCTAACTTCTGTATGGGGATATGATACAGATATTGAGACAAATGTGGTTGATGTATATATCAGACATCTACGAACAAAACTACCAGGTGAGATGAACGCCTATATAGAAACCGTACGTGGGGTTGGGTATGTGATGCGTGAATGAAAACTTTGAAAAAACATTTGGTGAATCAAACATTACAAAGAAAATGGATGCTCACATCTAGTGCCGTTATCTTTTTTAGCTATGCAATTATATGTATCGTTGTTTATATTTCCTTACATACATGGCTTTTAAATGATGAGGAAAGTAAAGTTACACGCACAAGCTATGATTTAGTATCTTTTTTAGAGTCACAAGGACCAAATCTTACGATACAGCAAATTCAACAAAACACGGGACTTTTAAATTCTATAGTAGATCGTGATCAAACTGTCAGATTATTTAATATGGATAATATTGAGATATTTAGTATTAATGATACTTCTCCAGCTGCACCGCTGACAACTTTACGTGAAATTATAGAAATGACAATTGAAAAAAAGGATGTCTTTGTCATCAATGAGCCGATTCGACTCGGCTTCTTCCAGGGATATATCCAGGTGATTCATCCATTGTCAGGGTTCCAATCATTAATGCATTATTTATTGACAGCCATGCTAATAGCTGGGCTTGGAGCATTAGTGCTATCAGCTTCGATTGGCTATTATCTAGCCAACTATTTGATGAAACCGTTGCAAGAATTACGTTCTTCAATGAAAATGGTGATGGATAAGGGATTTAACGAGCCAATAAAGTTAACTTACACGTCTCATGATGAAATAGGTGATCTATTAAAAATGTATAATGCGATGATGAATGAACTGCAAATTTCATTTACCCAGCAGCAACAATTTGTTGCAGATGCATCCCATGAGCTGCGAACACCTATTCAGGCTATTGAAGGGCATCTATCATTATTGAAAAGATGGGGAAAAGATGATCCAGAAATTCTTGAGGAATCTATTAATACTTCATTAACTGAAATTGCACGGATGCGTAAAATGATTGAGGAATTACTAGAGCTTGCTCGCCGGGAAGAAAAAGACAGTAGTAGTGAGGCTAATGCAGTAGAAGTGATTGAAAGTGTAATCGAGGAAATGGAGCATCTTCATCCAGAAGCGCGAATTATGCTGTCTAAAAATGGAGAAATTGGTCTATTATTTATAACAGAAAATGCATTAAGTCAAATAGTTCGTAATCTAGTAGAGAATGCTATTCGTTATTGTGAAAAAATTCCGGAGATTCAAATCTCACTATCAGTCGCTGGAAATGAGGTACTAATGGAAATAGAAGATAATGGAATTGGTATTGCGCAAGAAAATATACCCTTCATTTTTGATCGATTTTATCGGATTGATGAAGCTAGAAATCGTCAAAAAGGCGGTACAGGCTTAGGTCTTAGTATCACAAAAATGTTGCTTGAAAAATATAATGGTTCTGTGGAAGTCAAGAGTGAGATCGATATTGGAACCGTTTTCTTCATTAAATTCCCGCTAAAATATTAAGAAAAATTCACGCTTTATTTAATTATTTTAGCCTTTGCGAAAAAAATTGCTTAATTTCCTAAAAAGAGTTGTATTTTTTGTGAAGAGTAGTAAGATTGAGATGGAAAAAACGTTCTTTAAAATATGGATAAGTTGTGTCAAACATCCTTTAAAAGAACGGAGAAATATTATATAATTAATTGTAATTTAATTAATGGAACTGCCGAAAGGCAAAATTTGGAGGTCATTTTTCATGTCGAACAACGTTACAACTGTAAGTTCTCCATGGTCAGCTTTCTCTGGTCCTAACCTAGGATATGTGATGGAGCAATACGACTTATTCTTACAGTCTCCTGAAGAAGTAGAACCGGAGTTAGTATTATTATTCCAACAATTTGGTGCACCAGTAGTAGTAGAAGGTGAAGTAGCGGTAGCTAGTAACACAGCGGCTCCTGCTGGCGATTACAAAAAAGTATTAGCAGCTGTGAAATTAGCAGATGCAATCCGTGAGCATGGTCATTTAGCGGCAGATATTTACCCTTTGAAAAACCGTGAACTACAAACAGCTCAAATTGAAGAAAGCGCGTTCAATCTAAGCGCTGCAGATTTAGCTGAAATTCCTGCAGCTGTCTTCTTCAAAGATGTGCCAGCAAACGTGAAAAATGGTAAAGATGCAATTGATTACTTAAAATCTGTTTATACAGATAAAGTGTCATTTGAATATAATCACGTCACAGCAATAGATGAACGTGATTGGATTCAAGCACAAATTGAAACAGGTTCATTTAAACAAGCACTAACTTCTGATGAGAAAAAAGCATTATTAGATCGCTTAACACGTGTTGAAAATTTTGAGAAGTTTATTCATAAAACTTTCGTTGGTCAAAAACGTTTCTCAGGTGAAGGTTTAGATACTCAAATCGTTTTATTTGATGAAATTTTAAAAACAGCAGAAGCTAATAGCGTAGAAAAAGTGCGTATTGGAATGGCACACCGTGGTCGTTTAAATGTATTAACACATATTTTAAACAAACCGTATGATATGATGTTCTCTGATTTCGCACATGTTTCCAATGAATTATTTATACCTAAGGATGGCCGACTTGAAATCACTAAAGGTTGGACAGGTGATGTAAAATACCATATGGGTGCTTCGTACAATCGCGAATCTGGTATGAATGTTAAACTTGCTTACAACCCTTCACACTTAGAAGTCGGAAATCCAGTTGTTTTAGGTTCTGCTCGTGCGGCTCAAGATGATACGTCTAAGCCAGGGCAAGCGACTTATAACCGTACAAAAGGATTAGGTATTCTTGTACACGGTGATGCTGCATTCCCAGGTCAAGGAATTGTAACAGAGGTTCTTAACTTTGCGAAAACAGAAGGATTCACAACTGGTGGTACAATCCACATCATTGCTAACAATATGATTGGATTTACAACTGAGCAGCAAGATTCTCGTTCATCTGTTTACTCTTCAGACCCAGCAAAAGGCTATGAAGTACCAGTTGTTCATGTCAATGCAGATAGTCCTGAGGCTGTAACATTAGTTGGTCGTTTTGCAGCCAGCTACCGTCAAAAATTCGGTAAAGATATTGTCGTTGACTTAATTGGCTACCGTCGTCACGGTCACAATGAAACTGATGATCCAACTGTAACAAACCCAGAGACATATAAATTAGTAGCTAAACACGAAACTGTTCGTGCTTTATATGGCGCACAATTAGTAGCAGAGGGAGTTGTTTCTGCAGATGATGTAGCAGCATTAGACACAGCAATTTATGCAGAAATGCAAACTTCTTATGATCATGTTAAAGAAATGGCTGCTAAAGATGAGCACAAACATTTAGAAATGCCAGAAGAATTAAAAGTAGAGTTCCCACAAATTGATACAGCAGTTGGTGTGGAACGTCTTGAAAAAATAAATGAAGAACTTTTAGTGTTTGAAGAGAAATTCGAGCCACAGAAAAAACTTGGTAAGATTTTAGAAAAACGTCGTGAATCATTTGCTTCTGCAAAAATTGACTGGGGTCATGCTGAAACATTAGCTTATGCTACAATTATTCAAGATGGTACACCAGTTCGTTTTACAGGGCAGGATGCACAGCGTGGTACGTTCTCACAACGTCACCTAGTGTTACACGATAAAAACAATGGTAATGTATTTACACCACTTCATCATATCTCTGGTGCAAGTGCATCGTTTACAGTACACAATTCTCCATTAACTGAAGCAGGGGTAGTAGGCTTTGAATATGGATATAATTTAGAAAATGGTAATATATTATCGGTTTGGGAAGCTCAATTCGGTGATTTTGCTAACATGGCTCAAGTAATGTTTGATAACTTTATTTCAGGTGCACGTGCTAAATGGGGACAAAAATCTGGTTTAGTGATTCTTTTACCACATGGTTATGAAGGTCAAGGTCCAGAGCACTCTTCAAGCCGTATGGAACGCTACTTACAAATGTCAGCTGAAAATAACTGGTTCGTAGCGAACTGCTCAAATGCAGGTAACTACTACCACTTATTACGCCGTCAAGCAGCATTATTAGGTACAGAGGGTGTTCGTCCGCTTGTAGTAGTATCGCCGAAGTACTTACTTCGTCACCCACTAGCTGCTGCGAATGCTGAGCAATTAGCAACTGGTTCATTCCAAGAAATAATTGAGCAACCAGGTCTAGGGGCAAAATCAGACGCAGTAGAGCGCATTGTACTAGGTACAGGTAAAGTCATGATTGATATAGCTGATCACGTAAAAGATGGTGAAGGCTTCGATCACTTACACATTATTCGTGTAGAACAACTTTACCCATTCCCAAAAGAGCAAGTTGCTGGTATTATTGCTAAGTATCCGAATGTTAAAGAAGTAGTATGGGTACAGGAAGAACCGAAAAACCAAGGTACGTGGAATTATGCATTAGAGACATTATATGAACTTTCAGAAGGTAAAAAGCTTCGTTATGTAGGTCGCCCTGCAATGAGCTCAACTTCAGAAGGTGATGCTGATTCTCATAAAGCTGCTCAAGCGGCAGTTGTAGAAGAGGCAGTTGCTGAGCCTGTAAAGGTTAAATAATCACATATTAATTTTTGAAGCCGGGCTGCTTGCTTAGGCAGGTGGCCCTTCTATGTGCATTATGCACGTTAATTAAAGGAGGAAATGAAAGTGGCTGAAATTAAAGTCCCTGAATTAGCAGAATCGATTACAGAAGGAAGTATCGCACAGTGGGTAAAAAAAGTGGGCGATCGCGTTGAGAAAGGTGAATTCATCGTTGAACTTGAAACAGATAAGGTAAACGCTGAAATCATTTCAGAAGAAGCAGGTGTCTTAACTCAAATTTTAGCTGAGGAAGGCGATACTGTACTTGTTGGTCAAGTTATCGCAGTTGTAGAAGCAGGCGAAGGTGCAGCACCAGCTCCAGCGGCTCCAGCTGAAGCAACGCCAGCACCACAAGTAGCACCTGCTCCAGTTGCAGTAGCTCCAGTTGTGGAAGAAACTTCTGGTGAACGCGTAATCGCATCTCCAGCAGCACGTAAACTTGCTCGCGAAAAAGGTATTGATCTTGCTGCTGTATCTCCAGTAGACCCACAAGGTCGTGTACGTGTCCAAGACGTGGCAGCTCATGGGACAGCTCCAGTAGTAGCACCACAAGCAGCACCTGCTCCAGCAGCGCCAAAAGCGGTAGCAGCTGTAGATGAATCACGTGTGACTGTAGAAAAAATGAGTCGCCGTCGTCAAACAATTGCAAAACGTTTACTTGAAGTGAAACAATCTACTGCAATGTTAACTACATTTAACGAAGTTGATATGACGAATGTTATGGCTTTACGTTCTCGTAAAAAAGACCAATTCTTCGAGTCTACAGGCTCTAAACTTGGTTTCATGTCATTCTTCACAAAAGCAGTAGTAGCAGCACTTAAAAAATACCCTTATGTGAATGCACAAATCGTTGGTGACGAAATTCACTTAAACAACTTCTTTGATATCGGTGTGGCTGTATCTACAGAGGAAGGCTTAGTGGTACCAGTTGTACGTGACGCTGACCGCAAAAACTTTGCTGAAATTGAAGATACTATTGCAGACCTAGCGAAAAAAGCTCGCGACAAAAAATTAGGTTTAGCAGATCTTCAAGGTGGCTCATTCACAATTACAAATGGTGGTGTATTCGGCTCATTAATGTCTACACCTATCATGAATGGTACACAAGCTGCTATCCTAGGCATGCACTCTATCAAAAAACGTCCAGTTGAAGTGAATGGTGAAGTAGAAATTCGCCCAATGATGTATCTAGCTCTTTCTTATGACCACCGTATTATCGATGGTAAAGATTCTGTAGGCTTCCTTAAAACAGTAAAAGAATTACTTGAAAACCCAGAAGATTTATTATTAAATTCTTAATGCCAAAGCCCTGCACATCGCAGGGCTTTTTCTTGTGTATGAAGGATAGAAAGTGGAAGAGACGGATAGAAAGGTCGAATTAGCTGATAGAAAAGCCAAAGTGATGGATAGAAACGTATAGAGGCAAACACAACTGTGCTTATAAGATACTTTTAGATTACTAGGCTTACTATCAATAGTAATAATTTGCGATTTTTTTCGCTGAAGCTTCAATATATTTGTTAACTTTGCAAAAGTAAATAATGAATTTAAGATAGATAAAACCCTAATATTGTCATTAATCAGAAAAATGATAAAATTACCTTGACGAATAGGCTAGTTTTATAGTAATATCTAAATATCAATTAAATAAACAAACCTCACATTCATTCTATTGTGAGGTAGAGGCGCGGTATTTATTAGTTCATTGCTGAGTACAAGCAAGCGAAGACGCAATGGAGAAGGAAATATCGCCGAAGTATAAAAGGAGCTCGTACTTTTATACTGGGTCTGCAGTGAATAATTGCAGGACTGTCCTAGTAAATTACTTTCCACATTTACTAGGTTGTGCTATCTCAGAAACATGGAAATTATAGTGAGGATTTGGGCAACTGTCAATTAAAGGTAAGACCTAAGTTCAAAGCTTAGGTCTTTTTTAGTACAGTTGTCTTATTTTTTTACAGAAAAGGGGAGTTTTTCATGAAAAGAAAATGGTTGTTAGTAATGATTTCTATTATGACGGCAATTGTGCTAGCTGCTTGTGGTGCTGGCGACAAAAAAGAGGGCGGTTCAAGTGATGCTGGAGCCGACAAAGAAGAAGGCGGTGGTGAATTCCGTATTGGTATGGAGGCGGGCTATGCGCCATTCAACTGGACACAGCAAGATGATGCAAATGGCGCAGTAAAAATTGCAGATAATGCAGAGTATGCAGGTGGCTATGATGTTCAAATGGCAAAAAAAATTGCTGAGGGTTTAGGAAAAGAATTAGTGATTGTAAAAATGGAATGGGATGGTTTAGTACCAGCACTTCAATCCAATAAAATTGATGCTATTATTGCTGGGATGTCTCCTACTGAAGAACGTAAGCAAACAATTGATTTCACTGAAAACTATTATACTTCTGATTTTGTAATGGTTATTAAAAAAGGCAGTAAATATGAAAAAGCAAAATCAATCCAGGATTTCTCTGGTGCTAAAATTACTTCACAATTAAACACTTCAAACTACAAAGTGATTGACCAAATCAAAGATGTACAAAAGCAAACGGCTATGGATAGCTTCCCAGCAATGCGTGTAGCACTAGAGGCAGGAAAAATTGATGGCTATGTAGCAGAGCGTCCAGAAGGTATTTCAGCAGCAGCAGCTAATGATAAATTCACATATATAGCTTTTGAGGAAGGCTTTGATACAGATCCTTCTAATACATCCATTGCAGTTGGTTTACGCAAAGGTGATGCAGATCTTGATAAAATCAATGAAATTTTAAAAGGAATTTCAGAAGATGATCGCCAAACAATAATGGAAGATGCCATTCAGCAACAACCAGCAGCACAGTAACAGGAATGCACGGACTTTTCGCTAGTCCGTGCATGTCATTTCATCATTATTCAATGAGAACCTCTCTAAATAATGATAATGTCTTAGCTACATAATTCATAAAATGGTAGAACAATCGTGTTCATCATGCTAGTTAGCTAGGAATATAAAGAAGAAACAAGCAACACAATGTTGTTAGGAGGAACATCATGAGTCTTGAATGGATTATCTCTATTGTAGAGAATAACTGGCAAATGTTTTTACGAGGTGCGTATTATACCTTATTAATTTCGAGTATTAGTACAATTATTGGTGCATTTATCGGATTTTTCATCGGGATTATGCATACCATTCCGGTTCGTAAAAAAGGTGTGAAATTTTACAGTTTAAAGCTGATTAATTTTATACTTACATGCTATGTTGAATTCTTCCGTGGTACACCAATGATTGTACAAGCGATGGTTGTCTTCTTCGGATTGGATATAGCATTTGGTATCGACATGCATTTTATTACAGCAGGTATTTTAGTAGTTTCTCTGAATACCGGTGCTTATATGACGGAAATTGTGCGTGGTGGTATTGTTTCAATTGATAAAGGTCAATACGAGGCTGCTTCAGCTATTGGTATGAATCATTTCCAGATCATGCTACATGTTGTACTACCACAGGTTGCACGAAATGTATTACCTGCAACAGGGAACCAATTAATAATGAATATTAAGGATACTGCTGTTTTAAACGTTATTGGTGTAACGGAATTATTCTTCCAAACAAAATCAATTGCAGGGAATAACTTCCGCTATTTTGAATCATTCTTTGTAGCTTGTGTCCTTTACTTTATTATGACATTTACGGCATCACGAATTTTATTATATGTTGAAAAACGTCTTGATGGACCAGATGCCTATCAAAAAGAACAGAAAGAAGCAATATAGGGGGACGCACAAATGACAGTCATTAACATCAAGCATTTAAGTAAATCATTTGGTCGTAACCAAGTGTTAAAGGATGTCAATTTTCAAGTAGAAAAGGGTGAGGTAGTTTGTTTAATCGGCTCCTCTGGATCTGGTAAATCAACATTACTTCGTTGCATCAATTTATTAGAAACGCCAAGTGGTGGGCAGATTATCTACAAAGGTGAAAATATTCTTGATGATAAGCATAATATTCAAAAGTATCGTACACATTTAGGCATGGTTTTCCAGCAATTTAACTTATTTAACAACCATAATGTATTAAACAATTGTACAGTAGGTCAAATAAAAGTATTAAAGCGTTCAAAATCAGAAGCTGAAAAAATAGCTTTAGAATATTTAAAAATTGTTGGTATGGATCAATATGTAAATGCGAAGCCAAGACAGTTATCTGGTGGACAAAAACAGCGTGTGGCTATTGCGCGTGCACTATCAATGAGTCCAGATGTGATGCTATTTGATGAGCCGACATCTGCTCTCGATCCAGAAATGGTAGGGGAAGTATTAAAGGTTATGCGCCAGCTTGCAGATGAAGGCAATACGATGTTAATCGTGACACATGAAATGGAATTTGCAAAAGAAGTAGCAGATCGTGTCGTATTTATGGATAAAGGTGTAATTGTAGAAGAGGGACCACCTTCACAAGTTTTAGTAACACCTCAGCATGAACGAACAAAAGAATTTTTAAAGCGTACTTTAAAATAAATTTCAAGTAGAAATGAAAAAAGTGAGTCCAATATAATTGGGCTCACTTCATAGTGTTGAAAAACTAAATGGTCAAGGGACTCTTTGTGAATACTACTAATTCAAATGAAGGTGATTTCCGTTCCAGGCTACTCGCTTTCCAGTGGGCGAGCGACGAGCCGCTT
>NZ_JBNNMG010000093.1:0-16663 GCF_050272555.1 Lysinibacillus sp. NPDC047702
TCGCTGTGTTGTTTGGTCGTACTCTCAACTCTAGCGGATACAGATGTTTTTTTGTATTCTTTTTTAGCAAGAACAGATTTTGGTGTTGAGCCAAACTAATATTAATATAAAACAATTTTATATTAGTTAGTTTAATAGTACCTTATCTCAATATTACTTGAATAATTTTCCCCCTTTCACCATTCCAGCCAATTTCTTACGATGGTTCACTATGCACTATTGATTGTGAAAGGCTATCCCTTTCATTTAAACAATTGTAGAAAGGTACTGGACGTTCTTTATACGGAGTTTCTTCTATATAAGATGATTTACTAGGCTTTTTACTTAAACGTTCCACAGCCTTACTATATGCCCCTACAAATACGGCTATTTTGATATTTCTAGCCAATTTCAATATTATTAATGTGGGAGATAGATAAAATATAAATGAGGATTTCAAAATGAACAGGCTAGAACAAATAACCCAAGAACTACTGGAAGCTGGTTATACGATTGAGGAGATTAAAGCAGCTTTTGAGGAAGTAATTGAACAGGCTAAACAGTCCAATATAGATCGTGAAACAGAACGAATAAAGTTGTCTGTTTTTTATGTATAAATGAAAAAAGACTAGGACTCACTCCAAAATGAGTGCCTGTAACATCGAATAGAACCTATAAAAGTCTCAAAAACGGAGGTTTCTGAGACTTTTTGATTTATATCTGCTATTCCATAAACAATGATTTAGATAATAAAATGAAATTTACTCTTTATGTTTTGTTAGACCTTCTGATAAACATTCGATCATCTTTTCCATCATCTTCGAAAAAGTCGGCTCCCCAATCTCCTGTCGATGTAATGGAATAAGTAGGGTTGTTCGAAACAGACCTATAAGTACTTCTGGATCATCTTCTGAAACGCCTTTATTCTGTAAAAATTTCATAAATTCTAAAGAATTATCTAAATCTTCCTTCGCATGCTTATCTAGAAGCTCCTTAGGAAGTCTTTTCACAATTCGATCATATTCACCTCTTTGATAAAGACTTTGTAAAAATGGATTTTGTTCTATGGTTTTGAAAGATTTTTCAAAAAAACGAATTAAAAGTTCTTTTGGAGGTAGAGACTCACCCATAATTTCTGAAATAATTTGATTTTTTACTTCTTCCTCTTTTCGTAACACTGCGTAAAATAACTCTTCCTTTGATGGATAATATGAATAAAAAGAACCCTTTGCGATTCCACATGCATTTACTATGTCATCGATACTAGTTTTAGAAAATCCATATTGAATAAACAGTTCTTTACTCTTAACAAGTAGAGTTTCATGTATCTGTTTTCTCTGTTCAGATGTAATTCTTGCCATAATATTTCACCGCCTGTTTTTATTTGACTATTTATAGACATTTAGTCAAATATCAGTTAAGTTAATATTATTAAATTATTTATATTTTGTAAATACATCAATGTTACCTGTGATAAGGCTAGATTATACGAAATAAAGGAGAAAAGACATGGGAATAAAAAATAATATATCAATTCATGGATTTGTTGCTCCTAGATTTGAACTGGTAAAGGATGAGTTCATTAGAAATTTTAGTGAGAGAGGGGAAGTTGGTGCGGCCTTTTCTGTATACATTAATAATGAAGCAGTAGTTGATTTATGGGGTGGATATCGAGATAGACAAACTCGTACGGAATGGGAAAAAGATACGCTTGTTCAAGTGTTTTCAGCTACAAAAGGTTTTGCTGCATTGGCTTTAATTTTAGCGCATTCGAGAGGTTACATTAACTATGATGAGAAAGTGTGTTCATATTGGCCTGAGTTTGCTCAGAATGGAAAAGACAAAATAACCGTTAGACAGCTCTTAGCACATCAAGCTGGATTGTCACCTCTCAATGAACTTAAAATTGATATGTTAGAAGACTTAGATACCTCTCGTCTATCAAATTCCCTTGCTGCAAGCAAACCTGCTTGGGAGGTTGGGAAAATTCAAGGCTATCATGCTTGGACAATTGGAACCTTAATTGGAGAACTGATAAAAAGAACAGACCCTAAACATAGAACCCTAAAAGATTTCTTTCAAGAAGAAATCGCAGAACCACTAAAAGCAGAGTTTTATATTGGTCTTCCTAAAGATATTTCTGTAGAGAAAATAACAACTATTGAAGGAATAAATCACCCCATCCAGTTACTTAAGGGGATGACAAAGTTACCTATAAAAATGTTACTTGGTTTTCTTAATACAAAGTCATTAGTAGCTAGAAGTTTAGTAGATCCAAAAAAATTCGTAGCAAATGATAATTTTAATCATCGTCCTATTTTATCTATAGAATTCCCTTCGGGAAATGGTGTGGGGCAAGTAAGAGCAATGGCGAAAATTTATGGTGCTTTTGCTAGTGGTGCAAAAACTCTCGGATTAAGGGAAGAAACAATAAATGAATTAAGGAAAAAAGCTATACCTCCGTCATCAGGGTATTATGATCATGTTAATTGTATGAACATAGCCTATTCTTTGGGATTTTGGAAACACTTTTCAGATATGAAATTCGGGCGAAGTGAAAGCTCTTTTGGTCACCCAGGTGCAGGAGGATCATTCTGTTTTGCCGATCCAGATGAAAAGTTAGGTTATGCTTACGCGATGAACAAGCATGGATTTGGTATGGCCAATGAACCAAGAGAACTTGCACTAAGAAAAGCTTTATACAGTTGTCTATGAAAAAATAAAGATACGTGAAAAAGAATTACAAGGTGAATAATAACACAAAGACCAGGCACTCATTTTGGAGTGAGTCCTGGTCATTTGTTTATATGGCTTAAAAGTAATTCTTCAACTTGCGTTTTTAACGCTTGATTAGCATAACGTAATACTTCATCCTCTCTAGGTGTGGTAACAGTTAAATCACGCTGCAACGACTGGATAGCTAAATCATGTATCACAAATTTGTGTAACATGCTGCGTTGTTCTGCTTTCAACATATAATTTCACGTTCTTTATGAATGACTGGAACAACCGCCAAGACATTACTAATTGTAAATGTTCGTTTGGCTCTCTTGCTGAAACAGTATGCCTGAAATGAATCACCAACAATTTTAATAATCTTTATACGACGTTTTGATATTTTACCATCTCGAGCCATGTACATCATATTCACAAATTGATTACGTTGCATTGATTTAACTAGTTGTTCTTTCATCTTTCTACACTCCATTTTTAAGAACGTTTGTTTGTATTTATTTCAGAACAAACGTTCTCTTTTTATTAAATAGTAATTTCTGAGCAAAAAAAGAACAGGTGCTCATTTTGAAAACGGCCCTGGTCTATTCGTTTCTGAAACTTTATTAAATTTTATGTAAAGCATGTTCAATTTCATCTATCCAACTTTTTCCGCAATATACTACAAAAGTTGTTTCATTACCTTTAAGTTTTGGCTCTACTATGATGCGGATAAGAGAGAAATTATAAAATAAATATAGTTATTAAAAGGAAATTAAGTGATTATATAGAAATATTAAACGATGTATTTAAAATTTTTTTAAAGGGGGCAGAAATGTGAAAAAAAAAATAGGGATAATTAGCTATTTGTTGATAGTTATTCTTTTTTTACTATCTATGGGATTATCAAATTCAATAGTTACTAAGAATGAGGCTAAAGAAAATAATATTACTTGGCAGTTAAATAATATTGTAAATTCTGCAAGTACAGATGAATTTGTAATAACCGAATATGTCGATGAGTTAAAATTGGATAAAATCAAACAAAGTACAAGTTCAGAATCAAAACGGTTACAAGCAAAAATTGAATATCGTCTTTTTAAATTGGATAGCAGTGGTTCGTTTATAGATACAGGAATTTATAATGTCTTGGAATGTTCAAAGTGTAAAGATAAATTTAATAGTAATCTATTTGGTTCTATTAGTCCTGGTACTTATAAAATTAAGATCACTAATTTAAATGGGGAAGATTTAGAAGTACATTCGGAAAGAACTTTGGTTCTTAACAATAAAATTAAAGTATTTTAACAAGAAGAAGCTGGGACAAAAGCATTTTAGAATTGTTCGATTTTTCAATTTATCGTGCTTTGTTAATTTAGAGATTATTCGGCTTTATGAAGGAATGTCCCAACCTCTTTTCGTTTTATTGCATGTTGATTATAATATTACAAACCGTTAATTCAAAATATTTACATTTATGGTTTGTAATATTACGATTATGTATGCGATAACTTATTTAACAAAAAAAGGGTTTTGGAAATGAAAAAATTACTTGTGCCACTCTTAACAACAGCAACACTATTTTTTGTTGCACCATCAGCATTAGCAGCATCAAAGTCGGAATCAATAGTTGATACGACAACAGTTACAACAGTTGATGCAACGGAAGTTACACCTATTGATACAACAATAGAGATTGCACCTCGAGCAACTACAGTATCTTGGTCAGAAACTATTGATGCTTCACAAAGTGTTTGGTCAGATGTCTTTTATATTAGTTCAAGCAAGTCTTCTTTAAAACTTAACCAAGTTTTGCAAGCTACTCTTTCATTGTCTACACCAGCAAAAGTTGAATATCGTCTTTACAAGCAGTCTTCTGGATCAACATATACTGATACAGGAATTTATGACGTTTTAGATGGTACATATACTTATCCTAATGCTGGACCATGTACACTTTACGGAACAATTTCTTCAGGAACTTACAAAATAAAAATGATTAACAAAACTTCAGTAAAGACAACTATATCTGGGAATATTTTAATATAAAAAAATTTTTTAAGATAAAGAAGCCCAGATATTCAATATAAGTACCTGGACACAAATATTAATTACCACGTCTTTGCTGAATTGTAATATACAACCCAATTAAACGATCAGTGGTCATTGTACCATTCTGTAAATCCTTCAAATGTGCTTCCTGAATAATTTCTTCTTCAACCGCCTGAGCAATAAAGTTCTCTGTTTCAGTTTTCATAGTTGGTGAACCGGGGTTCCATGTTTGAATCATTTTGATTTCCTCCTTTGGCTTATCTTCCACAATTAATTGGACTTGTCCTTTACTATTAGTAGGCACATTTATTTTCCCTTCTAGCTTATAGCCTACAGGCATCTTCCAAGATGCTTTAACCTCGAAATGCGGTCTATCTACAGCTCCAGCCTTTACCCAAGATGGTTGACCACCCCATGTTATGCCTAGACGCATTGCGATAGCTCCAACCTTATTTAATGTTGCCGCATCATATAAAGACTGTGGAGGACCAACTGCTATATCCCAAGCTAGGCGTGATTTGTGATTACTGTCTAGTGTCCAGGTAACAATCTGCCCAGGTCTAGTACGCCCCTGGGCGTATAGGTAGTTTTGTCGTTCCTGTGAGCGATGAGTCTCTGTAATGAAGATATTTTTAATTCCGGCTTTTAAACATTCTTGGAATTATAATCGACAAGCAGTTTGTGCAGCAGGTAATAGCTCGTCTAGGTCTCTGCAAGTGGTTGTTACGCTAGTCATTGTTTATCACTTCCCATCTCTACGCATTAGACCTTTAAAGAAATCAATAAACGGGTCTATACTCTTGTCATCATCAGTCAATTTAAAATGATTCAGAATCGAATTAATCTCACTTAATAAATAACCAATATAAAATACATACAGTGCACTAATTCCTAATGGTTCAGGCATTAATAATGCTACTGGAATTGCATAAACCAGTACTATAAATAACACTAATTTACGAGCAATACCAAATATAGCTTTAGCACTTGAAAATTTTACTTTTTATTAAACTTCGCATTAAGCCAACCAATCGTGGAATCAATCAAATTGGCACTTAAAATTAACGCTAAAATATAAATTAACTTTGAACTATCTGATTCCAAAAAAACGTTGCAACCATTCAATCATACTCATATACCTCACCCTTCATTTTTGATTTTTCCAATATAAAAACCCTCCACAGATGATTATGGAAGGCTTATGATTTATTTAATTACTGAACAATATGGAACGATTAATCAAAGAAAAACCTAGAAACATTAATAAACATTGTTTCTAGGCTTTTATATATGTTACATTAATTGGAATTAGAATTAAAATGCGTTATGGTAAAAAATGCTTTCTGAGCATTGGATAGTTTGTCCGCCACTAGATGCAGATACAGGAATTACATCGAATTGACGTCCATTCGCTTCGTATTCTCCTACTGCGGATTTAATATTCATTTGAATTGAAAAACGTCCATTTGCATCTGTTGTTCCAGTACCTACAACAGGAGTATTGTTAATTTTTCTAACCATAGTTATTGAAACACTTTTGTTTGCTAATGAATTTCCGGACGAATCTTTTAGAATTCCCTCTACAGTAATATACATTGATCCACGATATGCTTTACCAAATCCTAAATCAACATAGCCTCCATTTGTAGATTTAATATCTGTAATTTGTGCAGTATTTCCACCAAAGATACTTGCATTTTCAGCACTAATTTCGTCAGCACTTGCATTGTTAAATGGTAGAATAAATAACATTGCTACGGCAAACATTGTTAAAGATAATAGTAATTTTTTCAACTTAAACACCAACCTTTTCCATTTATTAATGTAAATAATATACTATAAATATAATTATTTCTATATATAATTTGTGAATTATATGTGTATTTTCACATAAATTAAGTTTAATGTAAATATGAACCAAATTTGTTTTATCTTAAAAGGAGTGTTTTACTAGAATTAAATGGAACGTTTAAACACCTTCTGTAGCTGTTAAAATGTAAGCCTCTACTGCTTGTCTGTAATCCTGATTCGTAATATCATCAATAACATATACTTTCTCAGTTTTAGGATTTAGACCACCATTCATAATTCTCTCTGCCGCAATACGTACAACTACTTGGTTAATAACTGTTTTTTCTATCATTTGACATTCCTCCATTTTTATATGGTTATAATATACCTTCAGTTTTTAATAATAGAATATCCTCTTGTAATTTCTTAATTTCTAATTGATCTGGACGAAGAGGGTAGTCTTTAATGATGGGTTCACCTGTTTTTGGAGTGGTCTTTGTTAATAAAAGAAAAGACCAAGCGTGTTTAACTTGTTCTTTTCCAATATAGATTAGATTTTTATTTAAGCGATCTAAATTCTCGATATAGTTCTGAGATTTTATTACCCTCTATTGTTGCATTTTCAAAAAGCTCTTCATGCCCACAAAACTCTTGGGTATAAGAATCTCTTGTTCTTGATAGAAAAGATTTTCCTTGATTATGACTTATCCAATATTCATCATTTTTATAATAAAAATTAAGTTCATCACCTATTGATATAAGATTTTTGAATTCTAAATATTCTTTCTCAGTCATAAATTAACTCCTCCAATCGATTGCTGAGACTGTTCATTTCCCGTCCTCTCACAGATTCCACTGTTCCTTAAGTTTAGTCAGGATATTCATTTTGCCCCCATCATCACCGGACACATCTGGGTGAAACTTCTTAGATGCCATACGATAGATTTCATGCAACACTTTCTTTTCATCATCTGTGTGGTTACTTGGTGAAGTGGCAAAGTAACTACTACCACCATACGAATTGTAGTTACGCTTATTGCCTTCCTCGTAACTACACCTTGCGTATTCTTCCTGCACCTTTTTCTTAAACTTTAGCTCCTCTAAGTAAGCTGGATTGCGGAGCTTGCCAAATACGTCATAACAATACCTGTATTCGTCCCGACCATATTCTTTATTAAATGCTGCTTCTGCTGTTCTGTGTGCCACAAGAAGCGCTTCTTGTTCTTTCTTCACTCTATATTCTTCTGTATGCTGAAACTCTTGCTCAATTTGCTCTATTAATAGCTCTAACTTAACATTAATCATTTTATGAAAGGTATCTTCTTCAATACCCATTTCTTTTAGCTTCTTTTTTAGTTCTCTATCAATATAATGATCACCATACCAGGAGTCTATAAAATCATAGTAACTCATTGTACAGATTACCCATTGTTTCTTTTTCACTTTGCCTTGCTCTCTATAAGAGTGATGAATACTAATCTTATAGGCATCTAACACAGGCCTTTCAAATCGTTCATTGCTGTATGTGTATCCGTATGAAGTCTTAGTTTTTTCGCCAGCTCAACCAAATGTAGTTTCGGTGGCAATGATTTCTTTATGTGTACCATACGGATCCAGCTTCTTCTTTTGTACTTTTTGGACGACACAAAACATGAAAACAGCTCCTTTCTATGTAGTTACTTGTAGTACAAACAAAGTACCTACAGTGTTAAAGAAGGATAAACTCTAATAGCGTTATCCAAATTTCAAGAGCCTCCAATATTGATTGCTCTCACACATTAATCATGCATTAAGCTTTACTACTTTCTTTCGTGCAGCTTCAATATGCTTTTGTACTGTACTCTTTGCAATCCCTAGTTCTTTACCGATAGCCTCATAGGGTTGTAGATACCCATAATGCAGCATATAACAAGTTCGTTTCATTGGCGCCATATGCTGAAGTACAAACATGATTGCTCGTTTATTGTTATCAGATAATGTTCGTTCTAGATGGTTTGTACCTGTTTCTCGCACAACAATTATTGGTCTAAAAATGACGGTATCCGACACAAAAATGTCAAAAATATACATTGAAATGTAAGTATTTGTAATGTTAGGATTAAAATAACTCGAGGGTACATCAATTGCTGTAGCAATTTATATTTATCAGATATATGGAATTTAGTGAAGAGTGAAAATTTCGGTATACTATTATTTTTTCATCTTTCCATAAATTGGTGAGGAAGGTTAGTGTGGGAGATATAAAAAAGGGCACTATTTATGCAATAATTTCAGCTATTTGTTTTGGAATTATGCCTATCTTTGCTATAAAAGCTTATAGCTACGGGATTTCAGTTTATACATTACTGGTTTTAAGATTTTCAATAAGTTCTATGCTATTTTTTTTGTTTCTTATATGGAAAAAAATACCTTTCAAATTAGGTAAAATGGATTTAAAGTTACTTTTCCTATTGGGTGGTGTTTTATTTACACTGTTATCTGTACTACATTTTGAATCATTAAAATATCTATCATCTGCTATGGCAGTTTTATTATTATTTTCATTCCCAATATTCGTTTCAATCTTTTCCTTTTTAATCTATAAAGAAAAGTTAAAGATAAAATCAATCATAGCTTTATTTTTCACCTTTATTAGTATGATTTTTTTATTAGGCGTTTCTTTTCAAGGTATAAATATGAAGGGCGTTTTTTTAGCGATATTAGCAGCTATTGTATATGCACTCTATATGATTCTTGGAAAAAAAGTCACTGATAATAATTCCCCTGTCGTAACAAGTACATATGTTACCTCATTTGCTGCATTGGGTGTAATCTTCATAGGCCTAATAACCAATGAACTACATTGGAATTTTGCTTCAAATGCATGGATATATATATTCAGCATTGTTCTTGTTTCAACGATTATAGGTGAAATAACTCTATTTAAATCATTACAGATTCTTAATTCAACAAATGTTTCTATGATAAGTATGGTAGAACCTATATTCACCTCTATTTTTGGCTTACTATTTTTGCAGGAAGTAATGGAACCACTTCAACTATTGGGAGGCATTTTCATCTTAATAGGATTAACTTTCTTAATCTATTTCCAAAATAAAAATTAATAAGATTCAAAGTACTCCTCGAAAGGAAGATTCAAAGATGATTTTTAACGTAAACGAAAAGACTCTATCTATTCCTGAAGGAACCGAAGATGTTTTAGGATTTGACATGAGGTATCGAGAACACATAATCAATAAAATTAAAGGCGTTTATGAAAACTATGGTTTTAATCCACATAAAACACCTATTTTAGAATACTTAGATACATTTAACGGACATCACGGGGAAGGAGAAAAGTTATTTTTTCATATAAAAGATAAAAATGAAAAATATCTTATCCCTCGCTATGATCTAACTGTACCACTGGCTAGAGTAGTAAGTATGCATCCAAATATACCAAGACCTTATAAAAGATTTCAAATTGGTCCCTCTTTTAGAGATGACCAGCCTGGAAAAAGTCATTATAGAGAATTTACACAATGCGACGCTGATATTATTGGTTCAGACAGTTTATTAGCTGAAATCGATATTACGATAATGGCACATGAATTGATTAATAAGTTAGGAATAAAAAACTTTGTTTTGAAAATAAATCATAGACTGCTTATTCAAGCCTTAGCACTTAAAGTTGGTTTGAATACCAAAGAAGAACAGCTCGGATTGCAAAGAGCCTTAGATTATGCAGATAAAGTTTCAAAAGACGGATTACAAGGTATAAAAAATAAACTAATAGAAAATAAAATTCCTTTAGATATTGCAAATCAAATATTGAGTGAAATCGAGTGTTTTTCTAACCTTTTAGCTCAATATGAGGATTTACAAGATCAAATAAATCAAATTGAAAAGTTCTTTAATTACTGTCTCTCTTCTACGAAGGCAACAGCCGATTTGAAATTTATACTCTCCTATTTACCAAAAAATGTTCAATCAAACATCAAAATTGATTTAACATTAGCAAGAGGAGCAGATTATTATACAGGTTATATATTAGAGGGTTTGGTTATTGACTCAGAAATCGGAGCAATTTTAGGTGGTGGACGATACAATAATTTAGTTTCTGCTGTCGGCAATTTAAATGAACCAGGTGTTGGCTTAGCCTTTGGTTTAGAAAGATTATTATCAGTTTTGAAAAACCTAGATTATATTAACAAAAATATATTACTTCCCCATAAAATATTGCTAGCGGATGCTAACGAAGAGTTCCATCCTAAGATTTTTCTGATAGCTCGTGAATTAAGAAAATACTATGATGTGGACATTTACTATAATCACACTCAATTTGAAGAAATAGTCCATTTTGCTCAGGAAAATAAGCATCAAATTATTATAGAACTTATTGGGAGCCGTCCATTAATTCACTCTGTAATAG
This sequence comes from Lysinibacillus sp. NPDC047702, assembly GCF_050272555.1. NCBI lineage: Bacteria > Bacillati > Bacillota > Bacilli > Caryophanales > Bacillaceae > Lysinibacillus > Lysinibacillus sp. NPDC047702. Next base: position 10,946 of record NZ_JBNNMG010000093.1, read on the forward strand.
AGAATGAGACATTTAAGTTGGAAGTAACAGATGTATTAAATAATCTGGATTTTATTAACGATTAATTTATTCTCATATTATTGAGTTTAAGTGATTATCATAAAATAATGTTTGTAGAAAAGCATCTACTCTTTGATACTTACCATTTGGAAGCAACTTTTCCAACTGTATGAGGTTGTGTTGCCAGCACTGACCTTCATCGAATATACTTTTACCGAAATTAGTAGTGCTTATAAATTATACAACGATAATAATTATCATAAGATGTCAAAACGTGCTGTTAAAATTTTCTCTGAAGGTTATTTAACAAAGGTAGACGAACAGCTTCACTTATTGAGAAATTTAAAAAAGCAAACCAATAAACATTAATGATAGGATTGTTACGTTGTCTCTTTATACACGTGGCAATCCTATTATTCAACCTTTTTTATTTTTGTATGACTTAATTAAAAATACGCCCTATCATAAAAAAAACGCACCCCAATCTAACAGATGGAGTGCAGTTCAAATAGCTATTACTGCTTTTTTTTCTAAATTAAATAACGAAACCAACTATTGTAGCTGTTAAGATACTAACGAGTGTGGCTCCATACAACAGCTTTAAGCCAAAACGAGCAACTATATTGCCTTGCTTTTCATTCAAACCTTTTACTGCTCCAGCAATAATACCGATAGAAGAAAAATTTGCAAAGGATACAAGGAAGACAGAAATAATAGCTACTGTATGCGCACTCATAGACTTAGCCGCTTCTCCAAGGCTTATCATTGCAACAAATTCATTCGTTACTAATTTGGTAGCCATAATTCCTCCAGCAGAAATAGCATCTGCCCATGGTACACCTATTAGGAAGGCTATTGGTGCAAAGATATAACCCAATATTTCTTGAAAAGATATACCGAACACTATATCAAATAGTGAATTGATCATATCCATTAATGCTACAAAACCAATAAGCATAGCTCCAACAATTATAGCTACTTTAAATCCATCCATAATATATTCTCCAAGCATTTGAAAGAAAGATTGTTTATGTTCATCTTCAATCGTTAAAATATCTTCACTTTCCTCTACTCTATATGGATTAATAATTGAAACAATAATAAATCCACCAAATAAGTTCAACACAATCGCCGTTACAACATATTTTGGCTCAATCATTGTCATATATGCTCCAACAACTGCCATAGAAACGGTTGACATAGCTGATGCACATAATGTATACATTCGCTGTGGAGTCAGCTTATCCAATTGTTTCTTTACCGTTATAAATACCTCAGATTGACCAACCATTGCAGAAGCAACAGCATTATAAGATTCCAACTTCCCCATTCCATTTACTTTACTTAAAAATAAACCGACCCATTTCATGAAGAAAGGAAGAATTTTAAAATGCTGCAAAATCCCAATCAATACAGATACAAAGACAATCGGTAATAAAACACTAAGAAAGAATGGGGATTCCCCTTTATTCGCTAATCCTCCAAAAACAAAGGATATACCCGTATTTGCGTAAGATAATAAATGATCAAATACTTTCGTTATTCCTTTTATTAAAACATAACCAAATTTTGTATTTAATAGGAATGCTGCCAACAGAAATTGGATGATTACCATCATCAGTATATTTTTATATTTTATTTCTTTTTTGTTTTTGCTCATTAATAGAGCTAAACCAAAAACAAGCAGCAATCCGCAAAAAGATATTAAGTATCTCATAAATTCCCCCATATTAATTTTGAGCATTCGACTACAAAGTCATTCTTCCATTCATTATGTCCAATAACGAAAATTTAAGAACAGCCAATCTTAACAAATAATAGTCAGACGTCAGACAAATAATTTCACTATAACAGTTTTTCTACTACTATTTCAATAGTTAGTAGGAAAAATAAATGCGAGAACTTCAAAACAAAAAAAGACGATGACAGTTATTCCTGTCATCGTTTCCGCTTCTAGTTCTCTGTTAATTGTAATGTGCGATATAATAACGCAGCAAATTGGGCACGTGTTAAAGGTGCATTCGGTTTGAAATATTCATCATCCCCTAGTACAATGCCTTTTTTGGCTAACGCATTTACGTATGGGGCATACCATGCATCTGCTGGTACATCTTTAAATTTCTTTGCACCTTCTCCATCAATATTAAAAGCAAGTGCAATAATTTTTACTGCTTGAGCTCTTGTTAAAATAGACTTTGGATGAAATGCTCCATCCTGTCCATCAATTATGCCCGCTCGCTGTGCCAAACGAATTTCATTGTAATAGACGTAATTTACTGGTATATCAGTAAAGTCCTGAATATCCCTCTCTTCTGTTAATCGACCCAATCGAGTAATCATTAATATCATATGCTCACGACGAATTGATTCATTTGGTCTAAACTCATCATTTGGATAACCTTGAATGATGCCCTTTGATACAAGGTCTTGAATTTCCTTATAAGCCCAAAAATCTGATGAAACATCGCTAAATTCTATTGTTTGCTCTGGTTCAGGCGTAGGTTCTGGTTCTGGTTCTGGTTCTGGTTCTGGTGTCACAGTCTCACTGTCTTTTTCAACTTTTACAAGAATTGTTGTGCTCTTATTTTGATCTACTGTTGTAACTGTTATCATTGCTATTCCAGCAGTAAGTGGCGTAACAACACCGTTTTCGTCCACTGATGCTACTTCTGGGTTACTACTACTCCATTTCACGCTTGAATTCGTTGCATAAGATGGTTGTATCGTTGCTTGTAAAACAACTTTTTCTCCGCCCTCTGTCAATCTAAGCTCATTATAATTTAAACTTACACCAGTAACAGCGTAATAAGAAGGTGGCTGTGGTTGAATAGCAGCTTGTCTGTCGATATGAATTGTGTATTTTTTTGTTGTCATGCCATCCTCTGCAGTTACTTCAATCAAAATGATGTTGCTTCCTATCGTTAAAGGAATTGTAGAGCTTACATGTCCATTCGGAACCAATAAACCGTTCACTGTCACACTTGCCCTTATATCTGCAGTAATGGGGTTAACTATTAGACTCTCTATCCTGTTTTCTACAAATTGTGTGTAGAATGTCTTCGTTGGATAAAACGCTTCATTTAAAGGACCACTATTCAAGGTTAAGTTGCCCAAATCCGCATTTGTAGAAGGTCCCCTTTGATTTACTAGAATTGTATAGGTTTTTGTAGTACCATCCTGTGCTGTCACAACAACGGAAATAATATTATTTCCTGCTTGCAAAGGAATCGGTGCACTTGCTTGTCCACTTAACACATAATCGTTGTTGACTGTTACCGTTGCAGTTGCATCGGTCACTGTAGGCGTTACTTGTATACTTGTGACGCTTTGAACCACATTCTGGGTGTAGCTCGTCTTCGCTGGATTAAAGCTTTCATTTAAAGGACCGCTACTTACAGTTAAGTTACTTAAATCTGCATTTGTTGACGGCGTAAATTGCTCTACTTGAATCGTATATGTCTTCGTTGCCCCATTCTGTGCTGTCACAACAATAGTAATTATATTACTTCCTGCTTGCAGAGGAATCGGTGCACTTGCTTGGCCACTTGGCACATTATTGTTATTAACTGTTATAGTTGCAGTTGCATCGGTCACTATAGGTGTTACCTGTATGCTTGTGACGCTTTGAACCACATTCTGGGTGTAGCTCGTCTTCGCTGGATCAAAGCTTTCATTTAAAGGCCCACTACTAAGGGTTAAGCTACTCAAATCTGCGTTTGTTGGCGGTGACATTTGATTTACTTGAATCACATACGTCTTTGTTGCACCAGTCTGTGCTGTTACAACAATCGTGATTGTATTATTCCCTGCCTGTAAAGATATTGGTGTACTTGTTTGTCCATTCAATACAGAATTGCCGTTAACTGTTACCGTTGCAGTCGCATCAGTCGTAATAGGCGTTACCTGTATACTTGTAACGTTATGACTCACATTCTGTGTGTAGTTAGTCTTTGCTGAATCAAAGGTTTCATTTAAAGAGCCACTATTCAGTACTAGGTTGCTCAAATCTGTATTATCGGATAAGATTTTCACCGATGTATCTGCATAGCCAATTGCTGTTACCTTGAGAGTATGACCAGTTGCAGTTAGCTCATTTGCATTAATCGTAATTTTTCCTTGATCAACTGTGTATGAAAGTCTCCTGTTTGTTTCGTCTTTTACCGCTTTAATCTTTTGACGCCATATTGGGTCATCTGTAAACATAATTTCTATTGCTTTATCTACATCACTACTTGTTGCAGTGGTAGATAATAAAGGAGATGTTGAAGCCATTCTATATACAGTAGAACTCCCAGAAGAATCTGTTGCTGCAACATAAGTAGTACCACTAACAATGGATAAAGAAAGTCCTTTTACATCTGACTTCGAAAAAGCTTCATTGCCTAATGCCTCCCAATTCCCAGCATTAACCTTTACTGTTGCTTTCCCGCTGTTGCTATCTATATATGCTAAATAAGGAATACCATCTTTAACATCCATGTCCAACGCATGTGTCCCCTCATCTGTTCCAGAACGACCGGGACTGCTCATGGATGAGTTATTGTAGCCTGGAATATCCGTGTACACCTTTATAGAGCTATCTTTCATATCTACTGTAGCAAAATAAGAGGAATGATTAGTATCATTGGCAGCTGCAGCGATGGGATTTCGTGATGACATGCTATACTGCTCCTCCATTGACCACCATGTACCCTGCTGCCGCCCATTAAAAATGTAAACATGTATCATATTACTAGGCCATACAAGCACTACTTTCACTTTTCCATTTTGACTGGCTAATGCAACATTTAGGATGTTCCCTGCTTGATTGGAAGCGTCCAATATTTGTTCCCAATTATTATTTCCTTCATTCTCCATGACTCTGGCATGAATTCTTTCTGTCCCACCCACCTTTACTGCACGTGCATATGCCCAATATATTTTTCCATTAATACTCTTTAGGAATGGAGGAAACTCATCTGATGCATCAGTTTCTGTCCAAACTGTTTCCCAGCCCCCTCCCACATATTGCTTCATGACAGCGCTAGTATTATGAAGATAGGTCACATAAAGCTCTCCGTTAACCGCTGCCAAAGATGGGTATCGTGTCGGACCTTCTGAAAAGCCTTCGCTCCCAACGGACTCCCAAACGTTCCCATTATATTTCTTCACTGTTACTTTTCCACCATGATTGGAATCCGCATAAGCAATATAGGGAGTGTCGTTTGAGTTTAATAGGGTTGCATATTGAGCACTTTCTATTCCCCCGCTTTCAGCATCTTCCCAATTTTCAGCAGCATAGGCTTTACTATCTTCTCCAAAAAGCAATCCTAGTAAGAAACCTATTGTGATTGTGGCTGTTAGAGTAATTAACGATACTATTTTAAAGGCCTGATTCATTCCATTTCCCCTTTCTTTCAAGTTAATTACATATAAGATTTAATTTATTTGAATTGTATGTCTTGTAACATTATACTTTTCAAAGGTTAAAATTAGGTTAAAAAAATAGATATATATTGCTCCTACTAAATCAATGCGCCATTTCAAACAAAATCCTAGTCTTTTTGAGCTTAAACACTTGATTGGGCCTTCCTTCTACAGGAAAATCTATTTTTTCAAATCAATTACGCCCTAGCGTAATTGCCATAGTGTTGAAAAATTAAATAGGCAAGGGACTCTTTGTGAATATTTAGTCAAAATGAAGGTGATTTCCGTTCCAGGCTACTCGCTTTGCCGCTG
>NZ_JBNNMG010000094.1:0-16115 GCF_050272555.1 Lysinibacillus sp. NPDC047702
AGAAATTTGATTAGCTCAAATTGTTTTGCTGGCATCAATTTTGATGTCCAAAATTTTTGTTTTGTTCACCAACAGAAGCTAGCTACTAAAAACTTTATTGATTACGTTTTGCTTGTTCAGTTTTCAAGGTTCATTTTTTAATTTGTCGCGTCATCTCTTGGCGACTTATACATAATAACATCGATTATTCATGAAAGTCAACACTAAATCATAAGTTTTTTTAAGAAGCTTATTTTTCTCTTTAATATTTTAGAAACGAGGTTGTTGTGATGGTTCGTAAAACGTTGATTTCATTGCTTTTCATCGTAATACTATTTGTTTTTATAAAACCGATAAACTCAACTATGATTTCTGTGTTTAATATCGCTGATGCTCCAGCAGTTGTAACAAAAGGACATTACGGTACATCCCTTGTTGTCGAAATTACTTTCTCTGATGAAGCACTAATGGACTGGCTTAACACTGTGAAAGAGCCTTATCCACTCTTATTGTTAGATGCCGCATGGATTAAACGATCACCAGAACAATTAAAAATCATTCAAAAGCGAAAACTGCCTACAGGATTATTGGGACCAGAGGATTCTATAGATGAACCTATTAATATGACAGCCATACAAAAAGATATCGCTATTTACGAAAAGTATTTAAAAGAATCACCACTTTGGTTTGCCACTCGCAATCACCAATATTCTCAGGATTTACAAAAGAACTTATTTCAACAGCAAATAAACATACTTTCTCCCTCTTTAATTTGGAAAGGAGAAAAAACACCTAAAATACAAAAAGGCGATTTTATTTTCATCACCTTGCATCAAAACAATTCAATTACATTCAAGGATATTAATATTTTGCTACAACAAAATAAATTTATGTCGATTGAAGAAAATATATTTGGGTATAAAGTTCAAACTAAAAAATCACCATAAAAAAAATGCCTCCAAAAATCAATTGGAGGCATCTTTATTATGCATTTGCGTTTTTTGCTTGTTCTCTACGTGCTTTACGGCGTGCTTCTAACTTTTGACGATCTTCATCGGATTTTGCATTATATTTAGGTAATACTAATAATTGATAGGCATTTACAGCAAGTAATGGAAATAGTAACAAAGCAACATACTCGTTAATATTTTCATCACGTCCCATTAAAGCAATTGTCCATTCCAACGTTGTAATGACAATCATAAAAAATAATGCGGAAATTAAAACATGCTTTTTCCCCGTCAATTTTACTTTTTGAACGGCTGTTGCAACTGCTCCAAAAATTAAAACAATTAATAATCCTAAATAAAATATCCAGCTTTGTCCTTCTTTAATACCTGGGACAAAGCGGAAGAATATAACGTCAAAAATAGTAATAACAATTAATAATAACTGAACCCAATTCCACAGCGTCAGTGTTCTAAAAATGTTAACCCCTACTTGATGGAGTGTTAAATAAGCAAAGAATCCTGCTTGTGCAATTACACTCATCGTAAATCCTAAAAAGACCATCCATAAAAGCCCTGCTACAAATTCTCCCCAATGACCATTTGTTATGTATGGTTGAAAGAAGTCCCATCTTATAAACAAGCTACAAATTCCGTTGACAGCGCCTCCAACGAGCATTGCAAAAAAGAAAAACTTTGCCCAATTTCGTATCGTCACAACTAAAAGTCCCCCAATTTCTACAATATATCTGTATTTATTTTAACAATGCATTGTTAAAAAAGCTATTTCTCATCCTAACCAATACATAAAGTCATCGTAAATGTGAACAATAATTGAAAGAGTCTATCTATAGAAAGGACTGATGATTAATGCGAAAATTCACCCTATTACTAGTTCTAATGCTTTTTCTTTCTGCCTGTTCACAAGATAAAACCTCTACCATGTCCTATGATGAAATAAAAAAAATTATGATTGACTCTTTACAAACTGAGGATGGTAAAAAGGCTTTACGGCAGCTTTTAGAGGAGCCAAGCTTTCGCGAATTATTGATTTTGGAGCATGAAGAAGTAAAAAAGGCTACTGAGGAAACCTTACTTTCTAAGGAGGCCGAAGATTTTTGGAAGAAAACATTCGAGGATCCAAAATTTAAAGAAACTGTCGCTAAAAGTATGCAAAAGCAGCAACAGGATATTATGAAAGAATTAATCAAAGATCCCACTTTCCAAAAGGATATGGAGTCATTCTTTGGACAGCCCGATATGCAAAAGCAGTTAGAAACGATTCTAAAGTCTTCCAACATGAGAAAACAAATGGAGGAAGTCGTAAAAGAAACGATTGAAAGCCCACTTATGCAATCAAAATGGCAGGAGCTTATTAAAAAAAGTGGTGGTGAAGCAACTGCATCTTCAGGAAAAGGCGAGAAAAAAGAAGGTAGCGGTGAAGGCACTAACAAGGAGCAAAAAAGTAACCAGTAATTCCTTTATTTTAAAAACGGATTTCCTCATTAACTTAGGAAATCCGTTTTTAATTATTTATTTAATTTATTGATCATTTTCGTCGCGATATCTAAATAAATTTGCCCTGTTGGATGTTTTTCAGCATAAACAGAAGGTGCAAAATCTTCTTCTGACCAGTCAGGTTGACCAAGAGGTATTTGTCCAAGTAATTCTGTACGTAGTTCTTCAGCTAACTTTGGTCCTCCGCCTTGACCGAATACAAATTCACGATCACCTGATTTTGACTCGTACCATGCCATATTTTCAATAACACCTAAAATTTCATGTTCTGTTTGTAGAGCCATTGCACCTGCACGAGCCGCAACGAATGCTGCTGTAGGATGTGGTGTTGTAACAACAATTTCTTTTGATGAAGGCAGCATTTGATGAATATCTAGAGCTACGTCCCCGGTACCTGGTGGTAAATCAAGTAGCAGATAGTCTAATTCGCCCCATTCTACATCACGGAAGAACTGATCTAACACTTTACCTAACATTGGTCCACGCCACACAATTGGTGCATTGTTTTCAACAAAGAAGCCCATTGAAATCACTTTTACCCCGAAGCGATCAACTGGGAAAATTCGATTTTCTACAACTTTCGGCATATCGGTAACACCCATCATATCTGGCACGCTAAACCCGTAAATATCTGCATCAATTAAGCCCACTTTTTTACCAAGTCGAGCTAATGCCACAGCAAGATTAACGGAAACCGTAGATTTTCCTACACCGCCTTTACCTGATGCAATGGAAATAACTTGTACTGTGCTAAGAGGAGATAAAATATCCTGAGCCTCAGACTCAGTAGCTGTTCCACGGAAGCCTTGTAATTTTTCTGCCGATAGCTCCTCAAAGCGAATGCCTACAGTATTTGCACCCGCTTCCTTCAAAACTTCAACTATTTTCATTTGTAATTGTAATTGTTCAGGTGTATTTGTTTTAGCAATCGCAATTTTTACACTGACATGATTTTTTTCTTCTTTTATTGATACGTTAGTAATTCCATCTGTTTCTGCAAGTGATTTATGTAAAAATGGATCTTGTAGTTGTCCTAGTATTTCTCGTATTTGTTGTTCAGTAATCACGACGAACACTCCCCTTATATTATCTCAATGTTAGTATATCATAATGATTTGATTTACGTTGTAGATGTTGCTCTATTCAATTTTAGCTAATAAATAGGCTTCTATACCTTCAACAATGGCATCTCCCATTTTTTCTTGGTATTTTTTATCGGTTAAAAGTGCACGTTCCTCATCATTGCTGATGAATCCAGTTTCCACAAGTGCAGCAGGTACTTCAACTTTTTTCAGTAAATATATTTGTTTGATAGACAGTGCTTCTCGGTCAGTATTTTTTAAATTTGTACGTATAGATTCTTGAATGCTTTTTGCTAATAATTCACTTTCAGCATGTCCTTCTTTATGATAAAACACCTGTGCTCCACGCCATTTTGTCTCTGGAATAGCATTTGCATGAATTGTAATAAAAATATCTGGATTTTCTTTTTCAACAATATCCTTTCTTAAAAAGATATCCTGCTTTTTTCGTTCCCGCATTGTACCAAACTTCTCTGACGGCGCATGTTCCTCGATAACATCTCCATCCTGTGTTCGCGTCATTACAACCATTGCGCCTTTTTTCTTTAGCTCTTTCTCGACATACTGAGCAATTGCAAGTGTAATATCCTTTTCAATCACTTCGCCCTTTGAAGCTCCTCCATCCTGACCCCCATGCCCCGCATCAATGACAATCTTTTGACCACCAAGTGGGTCTGGTAAGAAGAAGTTACGGTCTGAAGCATTCGTTTCATATGCCACAACCACTATACTCATTAGCATAATTACTCCTAGTGCAAGCCAGCGCTTCACCCATATCCACCACCCTTTTACATTTAGTGTACGACGTTAGTGAGAGAACTATGCCAGAAAGTGAAAAAAACACTCAGTATTAAAATTGAGAGTTTGATTTGTAATAGATATTTTTCAAGTAACAATAAAATGGCATTAGTCCAATTACAATTTGAGAACTAATGCCGTTACTTGAGGAATAAATCTATTTTTGTGTAAATTCAGGTTTAAACTTACCTGTATAAGGTTCATGCTCTACAAATATTGTGATATCCTTTCCATCTTTGTCTTTACCCGTTCTTAAATAAGTAAATTTCTTGTTATTAAGTTCAGTAATTTCAAGGACAGCTCCATATTTATTTTCACCTATTGAAACATGTGCTCTTAGCTTATTTCCATGGAGAACATTAAAGAAACCATAATCACCACGGCTTTCACCTGTTTCGGGATTGAAAAATTCATATTTATTCGTATCAGCATCATATTTAGCTATACTTATAAAATTTGAATTATATTGTGTTAAATCATTTCCTTCTGCATCTAATACAACTGTTCCCTGCCATAGTGTATCGGCTAAAATTTTATCGCCATCCACATCTTTAACAATAGTTCCTGTGGAATTTTTTAAAGCTTTATCTTCTTCAGTAAATGTAAGTTTTTTATCTTTATAAGGAACATGCTCAACGAATACCTCTACATCGTTACCATTTGTATCTTTCCCCATCCTTTTATACGTAAATAAATTTTGAGTTAGCTCCGTAATTTCCACGATAGCTTGATAATTTTTCGATTCAGAAATTAATATTCTTTGCTTTCCATCATTCGTGATAAAGAAAATCCCCTTATCATCGCGACTTTTTCCTGTTTTTGCATCAAAAAATTCGTAACGAGCTGAATTAGTATCGTATTTTGCTAGGCCAATAAAATTAGAATTTTCTGCGGTTAAATCTTTCTTATTCTTATCGTAGACTTTTGTACCCTGCCAGTTTGTGCTACTAAGAATATTGGCATTCGCTTGACCTTTCGTCATTTCAACCTGCCTTTGCTCTGCAGATTGCTCAGTTTTTACTTCCTCTTTCTTTTTTACATCTTGTTTACTCTGACACGCAGCAAGCAATGCCATCGTTGCAAGAGATATTATTAATAGCTTTTTCATACATTGACCTCCATTTTATATATTCAGTTACTTCAAAGTCCTCTAAGAAATAACAGCTTAAAAGCAGTATCAGCCATTTCCACGTAAAATACACATTTTACTCAGCCCTTAATTATTAGGCTTGGATATTTTAAAAACCTCGCCACTAAGCTGACGAGGTTATAATTTAATTTCTTCTACCCAAAAACAGCATTAGCCCGTAAAGGACTAACGCTGTTTATTACCAAGGAGGAAATTTATTTGAGTGTGAATTCAGGATTATATTCACCTTCATATGGTTCATGCTCAACAAATACAGTTACTTCATTTCCATCTTTATCTTTACCCATTCTTTTATACGTAAACTTCTGCTCGTTAAGCTCTGTGATTTCAAGTGCTACACCATATTTATTGTCGCCAACTGAAACGTGGGCTCTAATTTTATTGCCATGGATAATATCAAAGTAACCATAGTCTCCACGACTTGCTCCTGTTTCAGGGTTAAAAAATTCATATTTATTTGTGTCTGCAGCATATTTTGCGATACTGATGAAGTTCGTATTAAATTCAGTTACATCATTCCCAGCTCCATCTAACACTACAGTCCCATGCCACAATGTCTCTGCTAAGATCTTATCACCGTCCACGTTTTTTACAATATCACCTGTAGTAGCATCTAAAGTTTTATCAGCATCCGTGAAAGCAAGATCCTTATCATTATAAGGAACATGCTCAACAAAAACTTCTACATCGTTGCCTTCCTTATCTTTACCCATTCGTTTATAAGTATAAATATTGTCGTTTAACTCTGTTATTCCCACAACAGCTTGGTAATTTTTTGAATCAGAAATTAAAACTCTATTTTTCCCATCATTTGTAACAAAGAATGTTCCTTTATCATCGCGGCTTTCTCCAGTAGCCGCATCAAAGAATTCATAGTGACCTGTTTCAACATTATATTTAGCAAGACCGATAAAATTCGCATTCTCAGCTGTTAAGTCATTATTATATTTATCGTATACCTTTGTCCCTTGCCAGTTTGTACTACTAAGAATGTTAGCCATTTCTTGTCCTTTTGTTAACTGTGTATTATTTTCGGTTGCGGCACTCTCTGTTTTTACTTCTGCACTTTCTACATCATTTTTCTTTACAGGCTCTTTATCCTGACAAGCTGCAAGGAGAGCCATTGCTGCAACGGATACTATTAATAGCTTTTTCATATCTATTTACCTCCATATTTTTATTATTAATCAGTTACTCCAAACCCTTTTATTGAGGCTTGATGTCCCATTGACAATAATATTAATATTGAATGTTAAACTCCCTCTAAATAATTTCTTAAAAAAATATAAACTTATCCAAAAATAATTTTAATAAATACTTCTTATTACCTTTAATTAAAAAAAGCCATCTATTTTGAATAAAAATCTGTCAAAATAGATGGCATTTATATGTTATTTATATTGCAATTTTTGAATTAATTCGTCTCCCCATTCCTGCACCTGTTCTTTGCTAATGATAAAGCCTTTATCACCAGAGCCAATGACAATATCGTCACCATACCAGACAGAATAGTTTCCGTTCATTGTGATTAATTGTATGTCGGGTTCTTTTGTCTGTGAAATATTTTGCCAAGTCATTTGTTCAAAAAAAATGCTCAATTTCTTCTGTATGGCTGGTATTGTTGTAGATTTATTTGTTGTTATCTCTGTAATATTTTGGCTTACCGCAAAATACTTAATTACTGTTTTTGTTGTAAAGCCTGTCAGAAAACTATTTTTGAGTAACACTTCGTCACCTGTTTTTAATGTTAATTCATCACGTATCGGCATAATAATAAGTTGTTCTTCTAACAACCTTTTTTTATCCATTAATGCAAGAATTCGTGCATTCTTTCCTTCATATAAGACAATGGCATGAATATCGACTGCCACTTTGAAACCCATATCTTTCATATGCTCTTCTTCAACTGCATCAAGGAGGAGTAATTGCTCATGAACTACTTGATGAAATTGTGGATACATTTTTTTATAGTGAGGTAGTAACGACTCACGTACAAGTTGAACCTGTGCAATCAATGTTAGATATTGTTCTTTGTAAGCCTCTTTTGTAATACCCTTTCTTTGTAGGATTTTATCAAAAGAACTCGGTAATTCAGCCTCAAAGGATGTAACCAGTTTTTTCACGTCCTGTTTACTTAGTTTTACACCTTTACGTTTCCCATATTTTAAAAGCAGTAAATCATTACGATAACGTTCAGAATGGTCAGCATCATCTAATCCATACATATTAAGCGTTGTTTCTGAGAAGCCGTGCACATATTCATCACTTTGTCGTTCAACGAATATTAATATTATTAATAGTAAGATCAAGCACCCAGATACGAGCCGAGGTATTCGAGAGTGCTGTTTTTTTGGTAATTGTAGCACAGCTTTTCTTACGCGAGATTTGCTCTCTTGTAAATCAGGTGTTGCTTCAAGCAAACTTTTTTTGATTTCACTCTTCATATAAATCCTCCCATTCCCCAGATAATATAGGTCGAAGTTTTTCACGAGCTCTTCGTAATCTTGTGCGGATTGTACTTTCAGGCTGTTGTAATAGTGAGGCGATATCTGCTGTATGTAATTCCTCATAATAATAAAGAATAATCACTTCTCTGTATTTAATGGGTAAAGATAGAACGACTTCTCCAATTGTTGTTTGCAATTCCTTTTGTACCAGACTGTCTTTTTGTAAAAAAGCAAGTAAGGGAAATTGTTCTTGGAGTTGAATCTTTCGATACGACCAGCTTTTTAAATAATCTTTACTGCGGTTTATGGTTATTTTTGTTAGATAGGAACGTAATTGCCCATTTTCTTCATAATTGCTCTGCGAAAACTTGATAAAAACATCTTGTACAATATCTTCTGCAGCATGTAAATTTTTTGTATAGTAATAAGCTATACGTAATAAATGTTCACTATAATCATCTACTATCTGTCGCAAATCCAGCACTATCACCCCTTCATCTATATAAACGAGCCTCACGCATTGTGCGATTCAAAACTTTTACTATGGTAATGTGAACATGCTATCTTATTAATTAAAAAGAAGCCCTTTTAGAATTAGATTAATTCCAAAGAGCTCTATACCTTGAGATTCTATGAGAAAAAATTGATGGCGTTAATTTAAGACTACTGGTCACTGCAGCTTTCTCCATAATCATACCTTCTAAAGATTTCTTTATTCCCTATTTCTCTATTTTGTCTCGCATCCCATTTATTCACCAACAAAATACATAATAACTATAAAACATCAGCCTAAATTTTTTAAAAAAGTATATACTTTTTGGGTCTCAATTGTTATATGTATAGTCCTATACCTATTCCCCATCACTTGATTGACCCTTCCTCCACATTAATATTCAATTTTGTATAGTAATCTAAATGATTATCAATTTCAAATTTCAGTGTATATTGCATTTTCATTTGAGAATCATTATCATCTTAAACAAAGATATATTTGGGGTGAAATTATGAATTGGAATGAACAAATCAAGCTGTGGAATATGGCTACTGTTCGAATTTTAGATATTCGCCATCATGTTATATGTGATGGGCAGGATCTATGCAACTACAAACTTCCTACCAATGTATTTCTGTTTGTTGCTAATGGTAATGCCTTTGTACGAATAGATGAACATAAATGTTATGTAAAGCGACATCATTTGGTTCATGCAGGTAAAGGGACGAAGATGGACATTCTGCCTGCTAGAAACGAGTTCTCATATTATATTATTTATTTCAAAGTAAGTAATTCAGATGTGACTGTAAGCCCTTTTGCTAAGCATTCAACGAATCAGTTACTAGAACCATTACATCTATTTTATCATGTTGTCCTCCAAGAGCCTGGAGTTCTATATAATCACATTCGAGGATTATATGAAGAATGGGGAAAATGTGATGAATTAAGCAAAATCCGTTCGAAATCATTGTTCTATGAATTTATTTACGAGTTATTCAATCTCCTGCAAAACTCTACAGACAAAGGCAAACCTTCTAAACTTATTGCCTATGCACTCAATTATATTCATAAAAATTACCACGAAGTTATTACGATGAGGAAGTTAGCTGATTTACTCGGTTGCAGTGTTAGTTATATGCACAGATTGTTTAAAGCAGAAGTCGGGGAAAGTCCAAATGATTATATTATTGGCATACGATTAGAACAAGCCAGTCAACTTTTATTGACTACTCAGCTAAGTGTAGGAGAAATAGCTTTCAGCATAGGATATTCAGATATGTATTACTTTAGTAGATTGTTTAAAAAGCAGTTCGGAGTATCTCCGCTTCACTTTCGTGAAAGAAGGTTTGGTCACCAAGGTCTACATCTTAATCCATCTAAATCTTCACTATTCTCCATTGTTCCAGTATCTTCGCTTTCTTATAATGAAGGTGCAAAAGAAATTGAGAACCTTTCTCAATCAGAAGGAGAGATACAATTGTTAATTACAAACCGTACAAAAACTACCCTGGCTTCACTAATTCTTGTTTGTGTGTCAATACTTATAAGTGGATGTCAAGCAGATAATGGTAAGCCAAGCTCGGAAAATGATCGAAATAACTCAATAACAGCTGTAAATAATAAAGGAGAGGAAGCTTCTAGAACTAAGATTTATAAGCATATTGATGGTGAGACCGAAATTCCATTGGAACCAAAGAGAGTATTCACCGATGTAAAAGTCGGACAATTAATGGCATTGGGCGTCCAACCAGTCGGTAGCTCTAGTTATCCTTTACAAACTGGATTTATTGCTGAAAATGATATTGAAGATGTCGGTATATTTCCATTGAATCTCGAGAAAGTAGCTTCTCTAGAGCCAGATTTGATTATTTTGACAGAAGCTTGGCGAGATGGTGGGGGTTATGAAGCATTTAGTAAAATTGCTCCAACAGTTATTATACCAAATCACTCAGAAAATCTAGCAGATGAACTGCGTATGTTTGGTGAAATTTTAGGCAAGGAAAAAGAGAGTGAAGAGTGGCTTAGTAAATTTGAAGAGAAAGTCGCAGCTGCTAAAGAAAAAGTAGATGCTATCATCAGTAAGGACGAGACTTTTACAATATTAAATGTACGTCAGGACGCCTTTCTTATTTACGACGATGTGAATATGGGTGGAAATATTATTTATAAGTATTTAGGTTTAACACCGCAAGAAAAAGTACAGGCTGAAGTGCTAAATGGGGAAGTTTGGGAGATTTCAGCTGAAGTCATTCCTGAATATATCGGCGACCACTTATTTATCGCAACGAATAAAGATGGAGAAGATTCGCTCAAGGAAAATGAACAGATTTGGGCGAGTACGGCAGCTGTTCAAAATGGTAAAGTATATCATATTAATTTTGATCAATTCCTACTCAATGATCCGATTAGTGTATTACATCAACTCGATATGATAACTGAGTTAATCTTAGAGAATAATAGGTAATAGATAACGGGGCTGCGAAAAAAATTGCTTAACTAATTTTTTGAACAGTCCTTTCGTATTTTTTTAGATTTACTTACAAGGTTTTTCGAAGTATATACAGTTTTTTAGCCGCTTCCAATCTCCTTTCATTTAAATATTATTGTAAACTTTTACGTTCACACTTTTTAAACAATCGACTTAACTGGCTTCTACTTATAGGAAACATTTCTACAAATGTCTGTATAGATATCGGTTCAGCATAATGTTCGTTCAAATACTGCATAGCAAGAGCTACATAATCTTGTTCAAAGCCCCAAACCCCGTCTTCCCTAATATCACGGTAAGTTTCATAAACAAGTTGGTATATTAGTGCTTTAGCATATATTTGATCCTCTGCTGTATCACCTGTCCTATGTTCATATAGTTTTTGAACTTTATTAATTGACGAAATTGAATTTCTTAATGAAAAACCATAGAGTTGCGAGAAAGGATCTACTTTTTCCCGCAAACGATGAAGATCCCTTTTATAACTCCAAAAATTAAAAAAGACCCTTTCCACATAAGTGAAAAGAGCCTTGAAACGCTGATATTAACGTTTTGAGAACTGAGGTGTTGGATATTTAACTAGTAACTTTTTGGCAACTTGCAACCTATGAACGTCAATCATCTCCATATCTAAAAAAAACGACATCTACTCGCTCTTTTTCAAAAAAAGCAAATGCATCCCTTACATTTGTATATGTACCTTTAATGCAAATCGTAAATTGTGTAAGCTTTTCTAGCATAATTCTTAACACATCTATTGCCATTTCTTCATCATCAATTATGACTATATTCACTATGCATCACCTTCTGGTAATAGAATAATAACAGTAGTTCCTTTACCTTCTTCACTATATATACGAAAACTGGCATTTCTAATAAGCCTAAATTTTTTCAACGGATTCGTAAATCCAATACGTGAGTTTTCTTCATTTACTAATCGTTGCAACTTTTCTTCTGAGATACCGACCCCATTATCATAAATTTTAATACGTATAAATTGACCTTCTCGTTGCACACTCACCTCAATAGTACCACCTTCTTTTTTCTTCGAAATCCCGTGAAAAACTGCATTTTCAACTATAGGCTGAATTGATAATGCTGGAATCAAAGATTGAATGGACTCATCAATATCATACGCAACTGTAAGACGATCACCAAAGCGCATTTTTTCAATATAAAGATATGCTTTTACAAGGTCTATTTCATCTTCTATAGAAACCATGCTGTTACGATAATGGACATTCAGCTTGGCACGGAAATAGGTTGCTAAACTGTATAACGCTTCTCGTGTATTTTCTATATCTGTATAGCTTAAGCCGATAATAGTATTAAGTGTATTGTAGACAAAATGAGGAGTTACTTGCGCATATAAATAATTCATTTCATCCTCAATCGCATCAATGGAAGATTGTCGAACTGCTAGTAATGATTGAATACGCACTAGTAATTCATCCATCGCAATCGGTTTTGGCAGATAATCATTTGCCCCAACTTGTAAAGATAACACTAAATCTGAATGCTGCATAATTGCTGTTAAAACAATAATCGGTAATTCCAACATATCGTATTGCTTTCGTACTTGTTTGCATAATTCATAGCCTGACATACCATTCATCATTAAGTCGACTAACATGCAATCTACTTTATGTTTCTTTATATAATCCATCGCATCAAACCCATTATCTACCCCAATAACGGTATAGCCTTTTTGAATTAATGCGTCCACTAGTACTTTTATATTCACATGATCATCATCAACAATGAGTATGGTTTTGTCATTACCTTTATGCAATAATGGTAAATCTAGCTGTAGTATAGTATTTTCTGCTCGATTGCCCATCTGTTGTTGTGTTTCAATATCTAGTTTTTCGAGTGTGGCAAGTGGCACCGTAAAAGTAAAAATTGTTCCAACACCTAATGTACTTGTTACATGAATTTCCCCATTTAACTGTTCTACTATATTTTTTGAGATACTTAATCCTAACCCAAGTCCCCCACTTTTTTTACCTTTCTTTACTTGATAAAAGGAATTAAAAATTCGATCTAAGTCTTGTGATGGTATACCAATTCCAGTATCGCTTACTTGTATTTCCATATAATCATTACGTACACTAGCTAAGACTGTAATTTGTCCATGTTTTGTATGTTGCAGAGCATTATAGAGTAAATTATAAAGCACTTGTTTCAATCGTAATTCATCTGTATACATATGGGGTAAATTAGAATCTACTGCGCTCATTAATCTTATGGATGTATCACTCGACATTAAACTACGAATTTCCTCAATTACTTCATCAATTACGCTTATCGGAACAACACGAGGGATAACACGAACTTCTCCAGTCATATGATTCGAAGAAATCAATAAATCCTCTACTAAATAACCTAAACGTTGCGCGACATTATGTATTAAAATGATATTTTCTTGTTGCTCACGCTTTAAAGGTC
This sequence comes from Lysinibacillus sp. NPDC047702, assembly GCF_050272555.1. Classification (NCBI taxonomy): domain Bacteria; kingdom Bacillati; phylum Bacillota; class Bacilli; order Caryophanales; family Bacillaceae; genus Lysinibacillus; species Lysinibacillus sp. NPDC047702. The sequence goes on from NZ_JBNNMG010000094.1 coordinate 13,351, forward strand.
CTTGTACACCTTCCATTAATGATTTGGATATATTTAAAATACCATTTAAAGGCGTACGTAATTCATGAGACGTTTTCAATAAAAACTCATCCTTCATTTGATTATGCATCAATAGCTCTTCTGATAACGCTTGAACTTTCTTAAAAGATGTATTTGCTCGGAAGCTAAGCAGAGATGCAAAACTATATAGTGTAAAAATAAACAATAATTGTTCACTATAAACCATAGGTATATCAAAAATATAATACATTACTATTAAAAAAGTATAACAAGTAAGAGATACTAAAAGAATTAGAATATAACGTGAACCTTCTACACCTTTCATAAGCACACGTAATAGCACAAACACATTATAAAGCCCAACAGGAATAAAAATTACTGCAAAGATTATTTGTGAAAGAACTAGATTTTCTATTGGTATAATCATACTATTTTTTGTAATCGGGTTGTAAATCCCATAGATAAAAAAAAGTAAACCTAACAAAATACTAATAATATAAATCGCTTTTTTCCTCATAAACTCCGGATACAAATAATAGAGAAAAAATGCTAAACAAACATCAACAAGTGGTAAAATCCCTAATTGTAAACGTATTTGTTCATTTATGGTTAAATATGAAAAAATAATGAAAAATATTTTTTCATTAGTAAACGACATGTACAGTCCGAATAATATAGTGAATAACCCCAAAAACAATTCTTCTTTACGCTTCCGATTTTGACTATACGATATAATATAAATCGCACCGAATACAATATAACCAATACATACAAACGATCCTGCTAAAATTTTCATGCTAAAATCTCTTTGAATAGCTTCTTTTGTTCCAAACTCAATAGGAAAAGTAATACCAGCTTTTGGATAATTATAATTTCCGACATGAATTACAATATCAAGCATTTGATTCTCACTTTTTCCAAACACCGTATATTTATCATCATTTTCGAACTTAAAGTCCTTTAAGGTTTCACTCGGATTCCCCATACTACCTACATCTTCTCCATTTATGAAAACACGGTTAGATTGGCGAATTGAACGAATGTATAATCCATATTCCCCTTCAATTGGTACATTTATCTTAACATGATATGTTCCTACAGTAAGTCCTTCTTCATTTGGTTCTACAAAACTATTCCAAGTAGCTGGCACCTCAATTGGTATTTTCTCGCTCTCGTACGCGTCAAATGAATCACTTGACGATATTAAGATATTTGGATAGAACGACCATTCTCCATCTAATTTTAAAATAGTATTTTCTTGTAGTTCTTTTTCTTCAATCTTAACTATCCCATTCTGTGCAATCCGCTGACTACTACTAACAAAATAATCTCCATTGCCAACAAAAAATACGATAATAAATAGCATGATAATGGTCACAGTAATGCCAATATTTTTTTTCACTATCACGCCTCCCCTACTTGAACACAATTATGTCTAACATCAAACTATCAGTTTGTTAGAATTAAATCCATTATGCAATATGACTTTCACCTGTACTTCTAATATCGGTCCCCTTACGCATCCTATCATAGGTCTGTTAAACAAATTCTGAACAAACCATATTGTAAATGCATCGTCTAGTATGGATTACTATCACTGATTTTAAGTTATTATTATCACTTCACTCTTTTTAAATATCCAAGCAGGCTAAGGAAATCCGTAGCCTACTTGTTGTTTATTTAGATAACTGCTCTGCACTGTCTTCATTTATATAATACGAATGATTTTTCGCTGCTTCTTCAATCTCTTTAAATGCCCAGTGCGTTGCTTTCACATCTGGGAAGCTTGGCGTTGTAACACCGTTTAATTGTAGTAGGGTTATACGTATATATAGCGAATAAAATTGAAATTAGTGGACTTCTAAATTTTGTTATACTTTATATTGCTCTTACATTGGTTACTTTTCTATTTCAAAAAATTGAAGAGAAAAGTAAAAAAGAAGAGTAAGAAAAAATCAGTATGGTTTAGAAAGCTATTTTGGGAAAAATTTAATTTGAATAATTTCTTAGGCTGTAGACAAAGTCAAAATCTGAGTTTGCCTACAGCCTTTTTTCATTTAAAATAAGAATTTATTTGAAGCACTTAGCAAGGCGATTAAGCCACTTGATTGATTGGAATGATGTTTGGATAGATTGAACATTAAGTGACCCTCGTAAGTGTCTCATAGGCTTCTCACATGTATCTACAAAGTAGTGGTGAGATTCTTCAATGGAAAGCTAAGCAACAGGAGCTTTATGAAGAGATGGGTTTTAAAATTGCTATAGAAGAGCTACAGCCTGTTTTTACCCGTTTTCATCAACAGAATTATGAAATGACATATATGCGAGAGTCAACGCCTAATGACAAACTTGTAGCTTTTTATGGACGTCACCCTAATCTACATCGTATTAAAGTACATGATTTTAGACATACACATGCCTCATTATTGTTTGAAACGGGAGCAAGTTTAAAAGATGTACAGGCAAGGCTTGGTCATAGTGATATTAAAACTACGATGGATATTTACACACATGTTACACAAACAGCGCGTGAAAAACTAGCGGATCAGTTTCAAAATTACATTGATTTTTAATCAAGGGGTATTAACGGGGTATTATTTTTGTTATCAACGTAAAAAAGCTCCTCTCAGGTAAACCTGAGAAGAGCTTGAAAACGTTGATATAACAACGATATTAACGTTTTGAGAACTGAGGTGCACGACGAGCGCCGCGTAGACCTGGTTTTTTACGTTCTTATATGTGAATTGAACCACCGCTACTCCACT
>NZ_JBNNMG010000095.1:0-15855 GCF_050272555.1 Lysinibacillus sp. NPDC047702
GCAAACGGATATTTGACGTTTGGGAGTAATACCTCAAACTCAATATCCGTTAGGCCTGGCTTTTTAATTACATTTACTTCTCCATCATTCATTAACACAATGGTTTCGTTTCTACCATTAATCTTCGTAGATAGTTCAGGAGGCGCAACCGGAAACTGTACACCATCCATAAAAAAGTTATACATCCGTCGGACCTCCTTCTGCTAACATTTCTGCGGCTTCTTCTGCTTTTTCGGTGAAACGATCTATAATACCGTCTAGGTCCATTTCTTTATTGATGTGGTTTTCGCTACGAGCATCTATGTTAATTTCGGCTGTTGTGTATCGATTAATAGCTTCACGTTCTGCAATATCACGAAGATATTTTAAGTCCTCATTTAACATTTTTATGCCGTCTGCTGCTTTTTTGGTATTGGCAGCAGTTTTCTTCCCAGCATCGTTACCCTTATCTAGTTTGTCACCTAACGCCAGGGCATTATCTATAGCATTTGTAATTGCATCGACATTACCAATTTTATTTTGATTAGAACTAAATAGATTAGCACCCCAATCATAGCCTGTGTTCCATGCATCCCCTACTGATTTTAATTCCATTTTAGACAATTCTTTGTAACCATCAGGAGCAGGTTCATTTAACCCTAGCCCTTCCTTTAAACTCGCTTTAAGTACCCTTAAAGGATTGGCAGATAGGCTATCTCCTTTTACTGCTCTTAAAGCATCCGCTGGTGATACGACACCGTTAGTAGAAAATTCGGGTATGGCTTGCCATCCTAGTTTAGCTGAAATATCAGAAGGCAATAAATCCATCAACCAATTAAAACCTTGTATGACCTTATTAATTGCACCGATCATAACATCCTTAAATGCATTGGCTGAATCCTTCCATCCATCACTTAACGCTATCGCACTATCTAATGCGTAGCTAACTAAACCGAAAAATAATTTTTTAACAGAATACACTGGATTGGTCAAAAAGTTTTGAAAAAACTCTGCAAATGTTGCCCACAAATTATACGATGATGCTACAACATTATAAATAACTACCCCTAACACCATAAATATTCCTGCAACTATACCAGTTGCACTTATGGACGTATCTGCGAAATAATTAATTGCTGCTACAGCTAAATAGATAATTCCTATGAGTACAACTATCGCCATAATAATAATGAATATCGGATTCGCTGCTAATGCTGCATTCAACCCCCATGTTGCGGCTGTAGCAGCAAAAGTCGCTTCTACACTAGCCCATGTTGTTGCAGTAAGCAAACCTGTAGCAAAAGTCTGTAACCCAGTCCATATTGTTGTTGCTATTTTGGCAGCCTTCACTACCAACAAAGCACCTGCATATGTTGCTAATGCACCTGAAACAGTACCAATTACAGGGGCAATTAACGACCAATTATCAACAAATACAGAACCTACCCAACTCGCTGCTTTTACTATTCCTCCTAGAGCTTCCATCACGACATTTGCTCCACGAGCAAAGCCAGTCATAAATGCTTCTATTATTGGCATATTTGAATTTATGGTTCTAAATAATTTAACAACAGCTGGGTACACTTCATTACCTAATTTTTGTTTAATACCATCAAAATTATTTGCCATCTGTGCGAGTTGCCCTTGTGGTGTGTTTGCTAATGCCTGTGCTAACCCGTTCCACGATTGAGCGATAATATCAGATATTACGGCAACACGTTCCATTTCTGTACCGTTTTCAATTATTTTCTTTTGAGCCTCAGATACGTCAAAGCCTTTTTTTCGTAAGCCGTCATATTGACCATCCAGCGCTTTACCAAGTTGTGTTGCATATTCGGTCATCTGACGTGCATCAGCATTAATTCCGCCCATTCCTGCAGCATAGTCTGCCAACGTACCAAGCATTTTTTCTATAGCTTTTCCTGACTCTAGATAAGTAGCAAGTTCACCAGCACCAGCTACTAATGTTTCTTGTCCAAAAGTAGACAATCCTTCTATTTGACCAGCCTTATCTATAACTGATTCAATTTCTGCTCTAGCAGCACCAGCATTTCGCATTACATTATTTAGTTGGGTTGAAGCAGTATTAATTACATTAGCCGACTCTAACCATCCACTTATTATATCTGCACCTTTTTTTAATCCTTGTATACTAAGGTATGCACCGACAACTGTCTGAATTTTACTAGCTAAATCTTCTGCTGCACTTGTACCGTCTCTTATGTTATTGTTGAATTCTTGTTGAGCAGTGTCAGCATTACGGACTTCGCTTTCGATTCGATTAAATTGTTCATTAGCACTTGCTAATTCTCGTTGTATAAGATGAAGTCTAGATGTATCTACCAAATTACCAGAAGCAGTATGCATCGCTTCCATTTGTTGTACCATTATAGAAACAGCATTGTGCATGGCCCGCATTGGTTGGCTTAAACGATCTTGGATTTGTATTGCTGTTTGTATAGTTGCCATGTTCTCACCTCTTTTTTAGCATAATAAAAAGCACCCAAAATTGAGTGCTTACAGTTCGATGTTCATTCTTTCGCTTTTTGATAAATCATAATGACTGCTATTGAATAAGATTGCGTTAGGTTCATTTGTGACTTCAAAAGAAATATAGTCTTGATTACCTTCTTTATTTGTATATGCAAATATCAAATATTTTTCTACAACTGTACTTTTTTTCTCCTTAGATCGCCCTCCTACCATCGCCCCTAAAGGGCCAAACAAAACATAACCGCCAACAGCTCCACCTATACTGCTAGAATAACTTTTTTGTATCTCAACATCTGTTTTTATTAAAATATCCCTCATTTTGGTTACGTTTAGCTCAATAGTGTCTTGATTACGTTCAAAAATCACTTTTTCTGAACATCTATAGACATAAACATCAGCACCTTCTGCTATAGGCAAACCAGCCATGTGTTTTACTTGAATACAAAAGTCTGCTCCTAGTAATTGTTGTCGGGCTTTTGATCCAAGGATTTTGCTTTCCCTTTCAAATTTTTCTTTCTCCCTGTCCAATTTCAATTGATTTCTAGCTTCTTCTGCTGACCTATTAAAAGTTTTCTTGAACATAATAATCAAAAATAATTCAAGTAATACGACGAAAAGTAATACTATTGTTACGACTATAAAATCTGCTGTAGTATAGTTTTTAAAATTAGAAATCATCTTTATAATTCCATAAACTAAGTACAATCCTCCGATTATAATAGATAAAAGAACAAAAGTTTTTTTCACTAAAATCCCTCCTCATACACAAATATACATAATACGGAGAGATTTCACTATACCCTTTACATAATCATCACCCCTTTCAATGAAAAAACACCCTCAAACGAGAGTGCTTAAAAGTTGTCTTTTTTCGATTTGTTTTATTAATAACTGGTTCATTCGCTTTAGATTCGGCTGATTGCTTTTAGATAAGAAACCAAAGTTTTTTAAATCTAATAACTGAAAGTCACTCATTTTTTCTACCGCCTCTTGCCACCAATACCAAATATCAACCGATTTGGGTGGTAACACTCCCATACATTCCGCGAATTCTTGCATTAAGTTTAAAAATTTTTGTTGTTCCTTCTCATTCATGCCATTGTCCTCCTTTAAATGAGGACATCCACTTCATTTCATAACAATTTTATGTTATAATTTGTTCTGTTGAAACAAATATGAGTGGATGTCGCTCAATTTTATGTCATGTTTTAAGTTGCTGCTTAAAACATGGCTTTTTTTATGTTTAGATTTGTAGTATCCAAAAGACTACTCACCCAACTTCGGAAATGCTTCTTCTAATTTTTCAATCAAAATACCAATATGAAAGTCTAAATATTCTTCTCTACTGATAAAGCGAGTATTTGTCCCATCTGATCCTATTGTCGTTTGTGGATATAACCTTGATTTATCTACTAGTATAGCTATTAATGTTCCATGTAATTCTTCTAGAGATTCTGATTGCTCAGCTGTCATTAAGTTAATAGTTTTACTCATCGTATGCCTCCCTTATGCCTTCACAAGTTTTAATTGTACCTGGCGGTTACACTGCTCTATCTCTAACTTTAGAGATGTTGATGGCTGCCACATTGCTATAAATTGTAATCCTTCTTCATAATGAACTTTGTGTAATTCACTATAACGGGGAATTTTAAAATATCTGTTAAATTCGCCCCATAATGCTCTAAATACTTTTCTACTAATCTTGTTGTATGCAGGTGATGTCTTTCCACCAAGAGCTTCCATGACTTTATGTGCGCCTTTTTGTTGTATATTTTGTTGTTCTACGCCATCTATTCTCATTTGAATAAATACTGACTCCAATTTTTCTTCAAGCATGTCCACCCGTTCACTAGTTTCAATGGATAGCTTTAAATGTTCTCTACGTTGCTGTTCAGATGTTAAAACTGGTGGTTGTTCAATGACTCTGTAATACTCGTCAACTAACATTTCGTAAGCGTCCCATGCTTCATCTGTATTAAGTGATTTAGCATGATGCCATGCTCCTTTCTCTGTCCAGAGATATAGTACAGGAGCGAATTTAAGGTTCCCCGAAATTTCCGTAGCAGTTTTAAAAGCTCTCAATTCTTCGCCCTTAAGTTCGAAATAATGTTTACCTTCCTTATAACGTTGTTTATTATTTTGAAAATTGTCATTGATGTGTTTGACATCTGCTCCATAACTTTCTGCTAATTGTGATGTTGTTAAAACTCGCTTATTTCTGTACATAATTACTTGTAATTGATTCATATTTAACTCTCCTTTAAATTTTAATAAAACTGGCTCCACTCAAACTTAAAATAATTCGCAATTTTTTTAGCCACTACAACAGATGGTGTTTTATTTCCACTTTCGATATTTGCATAGTAGCTACGTGAAATATCTGCGTAAGCTGCTACTTCTTTTTGTTTAACCCCCTTCATTCGCCGAATATTTTTTAACCAATCGCGCATTAACTCACCTCCCATAGTTCCTTTGAGGAACAATCATTAACATAAATATAAGTTACTTAAAGGAACATGTCAACATTAATTTGCACTTTAAGGAACATTAATGTGTTAATTATAGAAGTTCTTCTGAGTAACATATACAATATTATTTAATAAAATACATAAAACTATAAAGGATGAATACTATGAATGTACTTGCACAACGTTTAAAAACGTGCCGCGAAAATATAAAGAAATCGAATCCTGAATATACACAATCGTTTGTTGCAAATAAAATAGGTGTTGCAAGAACTACTTACACTGCATATGAAAATGGCACAAAAATGCCTCCTATTGACACATTAAGTAACATCGCAGAGCTTTTTGATGTGTCAGTAGACTTTTTATTAGGTAAAACTGATAAAGCCGACTCATACATGATCGAGTTAAAAACAAAGAACATAGACAATGATATAAACGAATATTTAGAATTCCTTCAAAATATACTAAAAAATGATGTTAAGTTAACCTTTGATGGTGAGCCTATGTCTGATGAAGCGAAAGAATCATTATTAGAATCAATGGAGCTATTTATAAAACAAACTCAAAGAATAAATAAAATACAAAAATCAAAAGATGATGAATAAACTATTCCTTCTTGTAGAAAGAAGTTATTTTTTTATCACACACAACAATTCTTTGTTGTAAACAAACAATATTTTGTTATTTATTATAAAAGCTTCACCTGCATTATTAAGTTTTCGGATTCGGTTTTTCACCGAAACCGACAAATCGTTATTTTTAACTATAAAGAATGATTTTTGAGGTTGATTTGGTCAACCACGGAATTAAAGGGGAACGAAATTTAGCACCCCATACCTTATGTTTCTTATTCATACCCGCCAATTTGGCGGATGTAAGAAATTTACCGAAAGAACGACTTCCTAGATTCGGAGGTCGTTTTTTAGAATTTCCTTTGACACCAAGTGTCATAACTCTGAAAAGATAGATAACTTTGCTTTAAATTTTAATAGGCCCAATTTTGGGCTCATCAGCACTGGACGTAGCATCCACCCATCAACCTCAAAACTTTATTTTGACTTTTTTGTAGTAAAATATCGGACGGCTGAATTTTCAGCTCTCCCATTTTTATAGGTGCTTTCTATGAAAAAATCAGCCAATCCAAAATTGGATTTACCTAGAAATGTTTAGCTTCTTTCTACCTTTTCCTCTTACCGTTTCCTCGTGCACCTCGTTTTGCTTCTAAACCAGATCAAAACATTACTAAAGGCATTCCTCCTTATCTGTCGAATATTGACATTAGAGAGGAGGTGTATACATATGAATACATTTGAAAAACATTTATTAAAATTAGCTTATGGAAATTTCCGAAAGAATGGCAGCTCTTATACTGAGTTTCAAGTAAGAAATTCTGACGAAATCCTATATTACTCTGACGCTATAGAATATTTGGAAGAGGACGAACATGTAATAATACATTCTAACGATCTCGCTTCCAATTCCATCGTTATATCTAGCAACGGATTATGGATTTGTTATGAATTGTCTGATAGCGGCTTATCTATCGCTCGTGAACAGCCTTGATGTTTGTCAATCAACTTGAAACCTAATTCAATGGTAAATTCTTTAGAGATCCTTTGGTAGATGAGTTTGTGACGAACGCTTTTTTTGAATTCGTCCAAACTCATTTTTTGAATTTCGGAAAAAAGCAATTCTAAGAAATCTTTTACCTTTTTCTCATAATCAACTCCACTGTTAAGTAAATCAATTTCATCTATTAATGAGTGAATATTCATTGCTATTTCTCCTCCCTATCGCTTTTTACCTCTCTTAGTACCTCGTTTCGCCTCACGTTCTTGCTTCTTATCTTCATCTATCTTGACTTGTACAGAAGCAATGACACACGCTTTATCGAAAAGAGATAAAGTCATATACTCAGACGGTAGGCGACGCTGCTTTTGCACCCACCAATGCATTATATTAGCGTCACCATCACCGTCCTCTATGAGTTTTTTACTTCTTCAACCATATCCTCAAGCTCGGTTTCGTAACCATTAACCTCTTGTGCTACTGCTGAGGCGTCTACGATTTCACCAATTGTCAGCATCTTACCTAGTAGCGAGTCTGCGCCCATTGCTTTGTATGAATCCTGTAGTTCCTTGTCATTTAAGTTAGGGAATACAATTGATTCAACTGTTAATAATCGTTGATATTTAAAGTGATCAAAATCTGTGTTAAATTGTCCTTTACGCTTCCCTTGTGTGATCATAGAGCGTTTAGTAGATTCAGTTTTTAACTCGGCATCACGCTCTGGTGAAACTGGTGCAAACTCCCATTCGATAGGATTGCCATGTTCATCTACGAATTTTTTTGAAATAGCACGTTTAATATTTTCATTTTGCTTTTTATTGTGTGCAAAGAATGCAGTTAAGTTAGACATTTATCATTGCTCCTTTTTTGTAAGTATGATTCAGTTGTTTTATTTACAGTGACTACTTCACCAATTTTTAAATCAATATTAATAGACATTGAAACAGTATCTTCTGCAATATCACTCGCCATTACATCAGCTTTTTCAATGAATTGCTCTCCTATTGCTTTAATTATTTCAGCAACGTGTTCTTGTGGTGTCTTTTCGCCTTCAAAATGTCCAAAGATAGGTATTTCTCTCACATCTAACATTCCTTAACACCTCTTTATTTTTAGTATAAAAAGAGCCTGCCATAGCAAGCCCTTATTGCATTTCTGGTAAGATAGAAAATTCCTCTGGCATTTCGAATCGTTCGAAAGTGAAATCGAATGAATCCTCTAAGTAATCCGAATCAGCATCCAATGATGCAACGATACCGCCATCTATATTGCAATCAATCAATATCGTAGTTTGTCGTCCAACTTGAGAAGAACCATCTTCATTTGTTACTTGAATGTCAAAGTAAGTATCCTCTCCAGTATCTTGATAATGCTTCAACATCTTTCTAAAGATTGATGTATTGAAGTAAAATGTTGCGCTGCCTGTATATTCAACACCTGTTGCTTTATTGCCCTTTGCCACTTGTCCCATGATAGGGATTTGAGTTTTCGTCTTGTCTGACCTAGCATCTAAATTAATCAACTGGGCGAATTTATAACGATTTCCGTCAATTGTCACCCACGCAACACCTTGTGCGCCATGTATAGCGTCTCTTGCATGCATTGTATTAGCATTTGACATTTAAACTCCTCCTTAAGCTACTGTTGTTGTGATATAAAGCTGTGACATAGCTACTGTAGGAGTCACGACTTCATTTACTACAACAGCTTTCTTTGTTTCACCTTGTGCAACTGTTAGTTCATCTTTGTTGTAATTTTGAATTGCTCGAATACGTTGCATTTCTGTTCGGTGTGTACCAATGTCATTCCACAATGAGATGCGGCCATCTTGATCATTTGGTACTTGTCCCAGGTAACGAGTGTTAAACAATTGCGCTGTATCGATTGCGATTTGATCTAATACACGGATAACTTGGTTCAAGCTGAAATCCTCATTCTTTTCTCCTGTGAAGGATGTAAATGTATTCACATCTTCTAAAACGCGTAAATCATCACCAACACGGTGGAATACATATTTCCCACTTTTTAAAAGCGTTGATAATTGAGTTTGTGTCTTTGTTTCTGACATATCAAGTGTGTATTCACCATCATACTTTTTATTGGTATTCGATTTATTTACTGCCACACCAGCTTGTGCACCAGTTGCCCAATAAACAGCACCGAACACTTCTTCATCAGTTCCGTTTGCATTGTTTTGTACATCAATGATTCCCTCATGGTCAGCAGCTCCAAGTTTGTGCCCCACAAGTTGAAACTTACCACCCACTTGATCACGAATGCGCTTTGTATACTCAACATACAGCGATTTAATTGAGCTTTCAGATGATAAGCAGCCCAATGTATTAAAACCGTATGCCTCCAAAGCGTCTAACGCTTCTTGGTGCGCACCACCTGAAATAGCTGAGCCATTGGAACCGCCTGCTAATGGTGTTCCTGCTGTAACCGTTAATGTTGCATTTGTCTTAAATACCACATAATCATTTGCAACTAAATCTGCAGCAGTAGCAACAGCTACTTGTTCATCTACTAATACATTTTTAAAAAGTGTCTGAACATCAAATTTTGTTGGTTCATCTACATTTGCTTGAATCACAATTGTGATGTCATTGCCCCGAACACCTTTGTATTTTGTAGTAGCATAGTCATTTGTTGCTGCTACTGCATCAACTGCAAGCTTGTAAAAATAGACTGTGATTGCATTTTTGAATACATCCCTGATACCTTTTAATTTAGGATCCGTATATTCATAGCCAAAGATTTTACGAGAGTCTTTTTGTAAATCTTCTAGGGTCACTGCAAATACTTCGCCATCTACACCCCAATCGAGTGCAATTGGTAGACCAACATAACCACGATCAGATAGATTCACAAATGCACGAAGCTTGCTGATAAAGTTATGATACGTACCTGGTAGTGTCTTATTTTGTGTTAAAAACGGTCCTCCGCCTAATGCCACGTTATTTACCTCCCTTGTCAAATTTATTTAGAATCCCATCCACTTCGGCGAATGAGTATGTTTTGTTGTCCTCTAGTAATGCATTCAATGCATCACAACGAGCCATGTATTTGTTGCTTTTTACGATTTGTGCTTTCGTAAACTTCTGAGCATTCGAAGCATCTGTAACATCCATAGGATTTGCTTTAGCTTTATCCTTAATAGATTCATTTTTTGTTGTCACTTCATTCACCCTTTCGTTTTAATGCGTTGTTCAAGTGTTTCCATAAAGATTTTCTGCTCTATTTCTTGCAAGAAGAAATTAAAATGAATAAAGTTGTGACCTATCCTGTCTACTACCTCACTATTCGCTCCTGTTCCAAGCATCAGCGAGCCATTTAAAAGCGTTATTTCTTTTAATGCTTGTTGTATCTTCAAAGTCATATTCGCGCTCTCTGACGCACCACTAGAAGGGAAATATTGCACATTAAAAAGTGTTGTAACCTTCCATCGTTTGCCGATTTGTCGAATGTGTTCTAGATTCAAAAACTGTATTAAAAAAGCAGGAGTCTTAAACCCCTGCGGTACCTCATCGATATACTTTTTATAGTCGTCTCCGAAAGCCTGATGAAGCTTAACAGATATGGCATTTTGAATATCATTAATCTCCATCGAAAGCCTCCCTTAACAGCGTGTATAGTTTTCTCTCAAGTATGGCTGGCGCTTGCTGTTCTACTTGGTCAGCACTTATGGTCATCATGAATCGACCATTCACCCATCCTTGGTGATTCGATGTACGATGCCCAAATTCAACGTATTGCGCGTAATCTACACTATTGATAACCTCTATTTCATAGGTAGTACCACTCTTTTTTACTTGTCCAATAGTCCAACCACGTCTTAAGGTTCCTTCATCCACAGGAGTACGTCTAATTACCTTACCTAACATCCTCGCAGCTAACTCCTTGGCTGCGGCTTCGCAAAACTTATCAAAATCAGCATTTGCTAATTTAGCTAACTTTCTTTCAAATGCTTTTAATTGCTGAAAATTAACTCCCATTATGCATACTCCTTAAATAACTCTAGGACAATTTCTTGATGATCCATAAAGATACCAGATTTGCCTGAACGAGTGTATTCTTCAGTTACATTGTCCTGAGTAACAATAATTTTACATCCAGCTGGTATTTCGTATTCATTGCCTAAAGATAATTTGATTTGTTCAGCAATTTTAGCTGGACCACCAGTTGAAGAAGCGCTTGTTAGCTTTTCATGAGATAATTTACATTTTAAACTCTGGTATAGCGTCATTTCCTTTGGGGTTGAAGCATGTGTAATAGGGTCTTCTACTTCTTGCCATGCCTTTACTGTACAATTACCTCTCCAAAGCCTTTCCAACGCCTTTCTACGAGCGCTTACCATGTTAGTACCCTATACTTTATAAAGTCTGTATTACCGTGCTGTAGATACAAGATAAATACATCAAATTGGGCTTCTGGAGTCCTATTCGCTTCAACAGCAAACACTACATTCGTGTCTCCATCCTGCACCTGTTTAGCAACAGCTTCAAAGTTCAGGGTTTCAATATCTAACAAGCCCATAGCCTTTTTATTAAGTAAGAACTCTCCAACTACCATATCGATGGCAATCTCTTTTAAGCCCACTGGAATCATTGTTAGATTTGTTTGGTTATTGATGTGATTAGTCACTTTATCAATAGCAAACTTCAACAACATGTCATCGGAGCTGGTTGGAGCACTAGATAAAGTTACTCCAAGAGCAGATAAACGCATTACAACATCTAGATACATGCGAATCACTCGCTTTCAGACGTTTTTGACCTAGGAGCCTTTTTTGTCTCCTCTAAACGTTCCATTATGGATTCATTGAGATGTTTTTCATCAATCGTCAATTCATCACCAACTAAAAAGCGCTCACCCTTATAACGAATAGGGAAAGCGCCGTCTTTAACTTTTATTTTAATGTTTGCCACTACCCTCAACCTCCTTAGGCAATCGGTTGTGCTTGAAATACGTTTTGTGCTTCTGGGAATGAAGGAATTGCTGTCGCTGCTGCTTTTGCCCATGTTGTAATCGGGTCTTTCCCTTCTTCATACAACATACCAATAACCTTGCCGATAGTTGTCATTTCTGCATCGCCTGAGTTGCGAATAAGTCGAGATTCCTCAGGTGTTGGTCCATATAGTGATTCACCTAGTTGTCCATCTCCAAACATAACGAATTTGTTATCAGGGAAGTAGCTCTTTGTTGTATATGTGCCGTTTGCATTCTGTTCGCGATACTTCGTGTTAGCACTTGATTCATACACAGCGATAGAAGGTAGCCCTTGTTGTGTAAAGAATGCGTTTAAGTCTGTTAAATTAGCTACACGAGCAGAACCAGCACCGTATAAATAGCCAATAATTTTTGGATTACGCAAAATAAGCCCTGCAATTTTTTTGGATGTTAAAGCACGAGTTGGCGTAATATCTAATGCATCAGCCCAACGTTCAAGATCTCCTAAAATATCCTCAGTACCTGTGCCCCAAATATTAGTTCCAGAAAGAGCTTCTTTGTGATCAGTTGGCACACCATAGTCGACTGAAATAGTAGGCGATGTGCTATTAGCACTGTTTAATGCTAATTTCAACTCACCTGTTGCCAGTGCTTGCATACGCATTAATTCAACACGAGCGCGTACATCATTTGCTGCTTTGTCGATTAAGTTGAATACACGTTGCATTAAATACTGTTGTTCCTGTGCTGTACGAGGGTTTTGTATAGCCATTAAATCTTTTTCTGTGATTTGATACTTTTTCTTGATATAAGCAGCCTCTAACACCTGCTTAGCAGCATCTAGTGAGCCAATTTCTGCCTCTGTATCAAAAGCGTGTACCTTTGCAATGACAGGCAATTCGTTAGCCCCTACAAGATACTCAAATTCAAGCGTATCATGTTTAACTTCTGGGAATAGAGCTTCACCAATACCATATGTTTGGTACTTTCGCTCTTTCATGTAATCTAATACTGTTTTTTGACTAAATAACTCTAAAATGTCTGGCATATTGATTTCCCTCCAATTATCGGAATTTAATTTCTTTTAATGCTGTTTTGGCTGCGGCATCTGGCGCTACAGGTAGGCGATCTTCTAAGATATAAGCCTCTACAATTAAAGAACCTGGTTGTGGCCCGTTTGTTACATCAACATCTGTGTACAAGATACCTTCTGCAGTAGCATCATTTTTGGGTAAGATAGTGCCCGCCTTTACGATTTTCTTTCCATTTGCATCAGTTGTTACACCTACATCACTCACTAAATACGTGAATGCCTGTACCTTTGATGATGCTAAGAAATTTACACGTTGAAATTTTTCGATTGGTTTTACATATGGCATATATAGCCCTCCTTATTGTTTAGTCCCAAGGGTTGTTATTTGTATCACTTGATCCTTTTTCATTCGCCATTTTTGCGAAGTTGGAGCCCACATCACTTGCGCCTGCGCCATTGTCAGCGCCACCAGCAGGATTCCACCCTCTATATGTTGGTTGTTGCTTTTCTGGCACAAATAAAAAGGACTTTGATTCTTGCAACGTTTTTAGTTGCTCATCAAGTCCTTTAGTGACTTTACCATCCTCACTTAATTCAATTGTGTTTCGATCAATAAGCCCAGCAACTAAGTCTGAATCATGTACTTTGCCAGATAAGGCTAATTTCAATGCACTTGATAAACGTTCATCTTTGAGTTGTTGCTCGTGCTGCTGTTTAGCTGTCTCGTTCGTTTGTTGGAGTTCAGTGATTTTCGCTTGAAGCCCTTCAACATCTACTTTCTTTAATTCTTCAAGTTGTGTATCTCGCTCAGATAATTGTGTTTCAAGTGAACTTTTAGTAGTAGACAACTCGTTGTATTTTGCTTTTGGCACTACATATTTAGGAGCTTCTTTCGCGGCATTTGCCACAATTGTTTCAATCTGATCATCTGCAATACCTGCAGTTTTAAGTAATTCTTTTAACCAATCCATTTTCATTACCTCCATACATTTTTATACAGGTTTGTACCTGTTGGTGGTGTACGCTTCTTTATGGTCTAGCCTTTAAAAAGACCAAAATAAAAAGCCACTCATTGAGTGACTTTTGTTTTTCATCCATGATGAATTATTGATTTAATAAGTTTACTTTCCTTGATATCATGTTCTTCTTCAAGTTCCCATTCTACATCACGTACGCCCTTAGCTATACGAATAGCTTCATCTAGATTTTCTGCAAGTACTACTACATCGTTTACTTCATCAACCTCGAAAAAACGTTCATAATTTACTTCTAGTACAAAAATTTTCATTCTAGGACCTCCGTGTATTTTATATAACTAAATTATATCACTTTTAGGCCACAAACCTCGCTTCCCACTCAGGATATTTAATTTTAGAATCAATGTAATACACCTTACCATCACGACCACGAGCAATTCGTTGGCTGTAATCATCCTCAAAGTATGGCGCTGTAGTTGTTCGACAATTCGGATGAAATGGATTAGCTGTCACACCAGGTACGAAATCAGCTAATTTAAACACCTTTCCGTCCATTGACTGACAGATACTACTTGTACGACTATCTAAAGTGGCGATAATCTCGTACTTTTCAACATCCAACTCACCGAATGCATCCTTTTGAGCAGAAGCACTAAAAAACGCTGATTCAGTCATTACAAGACGAGCAGCGTTGGAACGAGAAGTATTCATTTTTCTGGCTATCGAGCTAATCATACGGTCAGGTGCCTCACCACGAGCCATTGATTGAATTAATTCAGTATGCAATGTATCTAGTAACAAGTTTCGGTCACGCCATATCTTTTGACTGAATGTTTGACCATCAGCAGTCCATGGTTTACTGATTACTTTCGTTAACTTTGTTTCATCCAGTGCTTGCAAAGTAAATCCAATCTCGAAAGCTTTTTGTACCTCAAAAGCAGTGTGATAATACTGTTTTTGATATGCCTCTTTCATCAATCTCTCAAATCCATCAATTTGCCCACCATACAGTTTTTCTACATGTTGCTGTAATTGTAACTGCAAACTTTCCAAACGGCTTATATGGACACGAGATGAGGCATTTTCAAGCTGTTTCATCCACTTCTGATTGATAGCATTCTTTTTCCCGTAATCAATGTATTCATCGACCGTCCAGCGAAACTCTCTCAATTCATCACTTTTGAGGAGCTGCTTCGCTTCGTCTAGCGAAATTTCATTTTTTTTAGCAAAGCGCTGATACCATCTAGCAATATCTTTTTCAATTTCTTGCATAGTCTGAATGTACGCTTTTTCGAGATCCTTATAATAACTCGCATTCTTCTCATGTTGCGCTTGTTCAAGCATTTCAAAACGTCGTCGCCAATAATCTCTACTCTTGACCATTGCCATCACCAGAACCTAAATTCTTAAAATGGTCATCGTAGCCATCAAACTCATTCATACGTTCCTGACGTTCTTTCTTGTTTCGTTCTAACTCTAACGATACATCTTTTACATAAGGGTGCTGCGCTATCTTCGTTTCCTCAGATAAGTAAGGTGATTTATTTAATACCTCAACAACTTCCATCTCGTTGATCAGGATGTCACGATTAAAAATGATATTTACATATTCACCTTCGTAATCGCCTTGACCAGTGTTAGATAAATGAATATTGATAAACCACAACAATTCCTCAAATGATGCTTGAAACTCTGTTTCAATACCGTCTGCGTCAAGATCAATCTCGCTGTACATAGCTCTGATATTTAATTGATTCGGGTTATTTGCCATGCGCTCATCTTTCGCATCATAGCCTCGTCCATTTTCAATAAGAGCCTTTTTAAACAAAGATAAGATAGACTTATAGTTATCAGCATTAACTTCAATGGTTAATGTTTCAACGCCACCCTTTGACCCATCGACTGATCGAACTTTAACAGTACCGTATATGGATAGATTCCGCCTAAACTCTCCTAAGTCCTGACCATCATAATTATGCAGCACTAGAATTGTATTTCGCGCATCCTCCTGCATGTTATTTTCGAAGTCGCTCAGCATGATATTAATGCCATCTTGGAGAGATTTAACACGTTTTATCAATGGTATTTCCTTGTTGTTGAATTTAAACGGAATTAAAGGTGCTCGTTGCCAATTCATATTTAATTCATTTTCACCATCATTAATAGTGATATAAGATGTTTGTGACTTAGTTACATCTTGTACAAGACGTCCTGAGAACCACTCATAATGTTCCACCCCGTTGGCGCTATAAACCTCTGCCTTTTCAACTACAACCTCTCTATCACCTTCATATGCCTTTACAGCATATATACGAATTGCAAAATCAAGGATAGTTTGTTCTGAATCCTTCCAATATGGAATGATTTCATGTGGCGGAAAGCGTTT